>JAGDAE010000196.1 GCA_017959645.1 Kiritimatiellia bacterium | reverse complement strand
TCTTGTCCGTCGAGGCCAACCCATTCGCGCGCCTTTTCGATTGCCTCTTTCTCGCTCAGCGACGCAGAGGCGCAAAGGTATGACTTCCTGTTGCCATGTTCGCGGATGTGCAGGGTAAGGGCGCGCGTGTCGACGCCGTAGATGCCCGGTACGCCGTTTTTCGCGAGATATTCTTCGAGTGTCGTCTCGCTGCGCCAGTTGCTGGGCCTCGTGAGGTCGCCGATCGCCAGTCCGGACAGAAAAAGGGCGCGGCTTTCAGGGTCCGCGCCGTTGATTCCGTAGTTGCCGACTTCGGCTGTGGTGAGCACGACGAACTGCCCGGCGTATGACGGATCGGTGAGAATCTCCTGGTAGCCGCTCATGCCGGTGTTGAACACGACCTCGCCAGTAGCGTTTTTCCTGGCGCCGAAGGCGACGCCGCGGAATACGGTTCCGTCGTCCAGCGCCAGAAACGCCGCCCGTTCGCGTTCGGCTTTCCATTTCTCCGTCCAGTCCATTCAGTACGACCTTTCGCTTTTGTGTTCGAGATAGTTTGTCAGCGCCTTTGCGAGAACTCCGTATCCGCCCGGCGTCGGATACTCGCCGGTGAAATACCAGTCGCCGGACGAGCCGGGGCATGCGGCGTGAAGCGCGTTCACCGTCTGGTAGACGACCTTGACCTCCGCCTTCATTTCCGGCGGCGTCAGAAGCCGCGCGATTTCGGCGCAATGCTCTTCTTCGGAAAACGACGCATACAGCCGCGCGAGCGGATTTGCCTCGCCCGATGCCGCCGAGCGCCTCAGTTCATCCCCGGCGCCGTCGCCGAGAAGCCCGGCGAGCGCCCTGAACGCGACCAGTTCCCCGAGCGTCGACATGTCGATGCCGTAGCAGTCGGGATAGCGGACGGGCGGCGCAGACGATGCGATAACTATGCGCTTCGGCCCCAGCCGGTCGAGCATCGGCAGAATCGCGTTCTTCATCGTGTTACCGCGCACGATGGAGTCGTCCAGCACCACGAGCGTGTCGCGTCCCGGCCTTACAAGCCCGTAGGTGACGTCGTAGACGTGCTTGTAGAATTCGCGCCTCGCTGCGGCGTCGGCGATGAAGGTGCGGAATTTCGCGTCCTTCACGGCGATCTCGCCGAAGCGGGGGACGGTTCCGGCGACGGTTGCGAAAAGTTTTTCCAGAAGCCCGTGGAAGGCGATGCGGGCGGAGTTGGGGATGTAGGAGAAGAAGATGTCCTCCATCGGCGCGTCTGCGGTTTCGAGTATTTTCGGCACGAGCGCCGCGCCGAGGGCTTTGCGTTCCTGGTGAATGTCGGCATCGTTGGCGCGCGAGAAATATATCCTTTCGAACGAACACGGACGAATCTCTGCGCGTTTGCCGGAGATGTCGAATATCTTCGCCTCGCCTTCGGGCGACACCACGAGCGCATGGCCCGGCGGCAGCTCTTTCACCTCTTCCGGTCCCGTGTCGAACGCGGCCTGTATCGCCGGCCGTTCGCTGGCTATTGCGATCGCGTTTTCGCCGGCGAAGTACCATCCCGTGCGGATTCCGTGCGGATCGCGGGCGGCGAAAGCCCAGCCGTCCGCGGTGGCTCCGCAGAGCATCCATGCGCCGTCGGCGTGTTCGAGCGCGCGCTTGAGGGCGGCGACTGTCGGCGGAGTTTCCGCGCCGTCCGCGTGCGCGAGTTCGCGGGCGATCGTTTCGCACACGAGATAGCCGTCTGATCTGCTCGTCGGGAACGCCCCGCTGCGGCGATGCTCTTCGAACAGTTCCGCCGCGTTGGTCAAATTGAAGTTGCCGGCGAGAAGCAGCGTCCGCCCTAGCTCCTCCGCCTCGTGCACGAACGGATGGCAGAACGCGGTATCGTTCTTGCCGAACGTGGCGTATCTGAGATGCCCGAGGAAGATGCGTTCGTTTCCGCAGACCGTCCGCCTGCCGATCGCGCCGAGCACGTCGGCGAGCGGCGTGGGAGAGGCGGATTTGGCGATCCAGTACGGTTCGTCGCCAGGTTCGGGATCGGCGCGCAGTATCGCCGCGCCGGCTCCGTCCTGTCCGCGGTTGTGCTGCTTTTCCAGCAGCAGCGAGAGTTTGGTTCCGCCGAAATCCCCGCCCGCAGACGGGGGTTTCGACAGAATCGCCATCGCTACGGCGCATTCGTGCTTCAGTTCGTCGGACAAGCCGTCGTCCTTTCGCTTCGTCGCCTGCGATCCCCTCAGTACAGAAACAGCATGTCGCGGTATTTCGGCAGTGGCCAGCGCTTGTCGTTTACGCGCTTCTCCAGCGAGTCGACCGTCGTGCGCAGCGACTGCATCGACGAGAGGATCGCGCCGGTGTCGCTGCCTCCGAGCGCCTGTTCGATATCCTGTATCCCCAGCCTGAGCGCGTCGAGTCCCGCTCCGAGTTCGACGAGACTTTCCCTCAGCGCTGTGGTTCCCGAGGCGACGGAGACTTTTTCGGCCATCTCGAAAGCCTGCGCGGTCTCGAGGTACTCGGCCTTGACCGCCGGGAATACCGTCTCGGAGGCGATGTCGCGCGCGCACAGTCCTTCGATGCGGACTTTCTTTTCGTATTCTTCGAGGAAGATTTCGTGGCGGCTGGCGAGTTCCCTCGCGGTCATGACGCCGTATTTCTCGAAGAGGGCGGCGTTTTCCTTTTTTGTCAGCGCGGCGAGCGCGGAAGGGGTGTCGGGGCTGTTCGGAAGTCCGCGGCGTTTCGCTTCTGCCGGCCACTCCGCCTCGTAGCCGTTGCCGTTGAAGACGACCCGGCGGTGGCGTTTGAGCGATTTCTGCAGAATCTTCTGGAGCGCGTTGTGGAACGCCGCCGTGTGTTCGCCCGGCTTCGCGCGCCCAGCCACCTTGGCGTCTTCCAGCTCGCCGGCGATGCGCTCGACCGCCTCGGCGACGATCGTGTTCAGCACGGTCATCGGACCCGAGCAGCATACGCTCGAACCCGGCGCGCGGAATTCGAACTTGTTGCCTGTGAACGCGAAAGGCGAGGTGCGGTTGCGGTCGGTCGCGTCTTTGGGTATGGAAGGCAGCGTGTCGACGCCGATCTTCATCGGCTTTGCCGAGGTCTGCTCGTGCGATCCGCCCGATTCCAGGCGGTCGAGCACCTCCGCCAGCTGGTCGCCCACGTAGATGGAAATGACCGCGGGCGGCGCTTCGTTGGCGCCGAGACGGTGGTCGTTGCCCGCTCCGGCGACCGTCGCGCGCAGAAGGTCGGCGTGCAGATCGACCGCCTCGATGATCGCCGTGAGCATCGTCAGAAAGAGCGCGTTCTCGTCTGGGTTCCTTCCCGGATCGAGCAGATTTCTGCCGCCGTACGATACCGACCAGTTGTTGTGCTTGCCCGAGCCGTTGACTCCGGCGTACGGCTTTTCGTGCAGCAGGCATTTCATCCCGTGCCGGTCTGCGACGTTTCTGAGCGTGTCCATTACGAGCATGTTGTGGTCGATGGCCAGATTCAGCTCCTCGAACTGC
>JAGDAE010000195.1 GCA_017959645.1 Kiritimatiellia bacterium | reverse complement strand
CCTCGCGGCCGGACGGCTTGTTGGCGACCGCGTCGCGCAGGTTCGCCGAAATCAGGCGTATCGCCTCGAGGTGCATCATGTCCGTCATCGCGCACGCGCCCTTGGTTATGTAGCCCTCGATCGCGTGGGTGAGTGCGTCCATGCCGGTGAACGCCGTCAGCCCCTTCGGCATCGACGCCATCATCTCCGGGTCCACGAACGCGGCCACCGGTATGTCGTGCGGGTCGACGCACACGAACTTGCGGTGCTTCTCGACGTCGGTGATCACGTAGTTGATCGTCACTTCCGCCGCCGTCCCCGCGGTCGTCGGAACCGCGAATATCGGCTTGGCGGGGTTCTTCGTCGGCGCGCATCCCTCGAGCGAACGCACGTCGGCGAACTTCGGATTCGCCATGATTATGCCGACCGCCTTGGCCGTGTCCATCGAGCTGCCGCCGCCGATCGCGATTATCGAGTCGGCCTTCGCCGCCTTGAACGCCTTCACCCCGTTCTTCACGTTCTGGATCGTCGGATTCGGCTTGATCTCCGAATAGACCGCATATTTGACTTTCGCCTTGTCGAGGATGTCGGTTACCTTCTTGGTGACGCCGAACTTGATCAGATCGGGGTCGGAGAACACGATCGGCTTCTTCAGGGCGCGGGCGGCGAGTTCGGGAACGATCGACTTTACGGCGCCGGCGCCGTGGTACGAAGTTTCGTTGAGGATGATTCTGGTGACCATGGTTTTTCCTTTCTTACTTGGATGCCATCGTGTATCCGTTGAATTTGCGTGTGTTGTAAAGCGGCTGCTTGGGGACTACCGAAAGCCCCATCGCCTTGCGTATCGCGACGATGTCCTTCACGAACTTCGGCGCGAGCTGGCGTATCTTCCCGCCGTGCCCGTCCGCGAGCAGCAGAACCTGGCAGTAGGCGTCGGCGTTCTCGGCGAACCACTCCGCCTCCTCGATGTCGCGCCCGCCGCAGACGATGCCGTGGTTCGCCATGAACACCACGTTCGACTTCTTCGCGGCCTCGGCGACCGTCTTCGCGACCTCGTCGGTCCCGGGCGTCGCGTACGGAGCGAGAGGTATCTGCGAGAGGAAAATGTCCGCTTCCGGGTTGATCCCGTTGGGCGGCACGAGCCCGGCGAAGAGAAAGGCGTTGCAGTGCGGCGGGTGGCAGTGCATGCACGCGTTCATCCCCGTCGACTTCATCATCGCGATATGGACCTTCACTTCGCTCGTGCGCGGACGGTACCCGCAAAGCTGCCCGGCGTTCATGTCGACGAGGCAGATGTCCTCCGTCTTCATGAAGCCCTTGCAGCACAGCGTCGGCGAACAGAGAACCAGATCCTCGCCGACGCGCACCGACAGGTTGCCGCCGTTGCCGTCGGTGTAGCCCTTGTTGTAGATCCGCCGCCCCATCTCGCATATCTGCTCCTTGACGCGGACGATCGCCGGCGAGACGAAGAACTTGTCGAGTTCCTTTCTCGTCTTCGGCTGCGGACCGTTCTTCCAGTCGTAGGCGCGGTTCACGAGCGGCGGGTTGATGTAGAGTTTTTTGTCCATCGCGCTGCTTCTCCAATGTTTCGGAATATTATATCAAATTTTCCCCCGCTTGTGTAAATTCTCCGCAAAAGAAATCACCGCGCCGCATCGCCGCCTCGGCTTCTTTCGGCGGCGCGGGCGAGCGCGAGAACGGACTCGCCGTCGATTTCGATGTCGGTAATGACGATTTCGCCGCCCTTGGCGCGATAGACCGCGACCGATTTCTTGCCGGTAGCGGATGTCGCCTCGCGCAGAATCTTTTCCGCCGCCGGCGCGAGACGCTCGTTCACGAACAGACGGCCCG
Organism: Kiritimatiellia bacterium; assembly: GCA_017959645.1. Lineage (GTDB taxonomy): Bacteria > Verrucomicrobiota > Kiritimatiellia > RFP12 > UBA1067 > UBA1067. The sequence goes on along the minus strand of JAGDAE010000195.1, from coordinate 3,468 downwards.
GCATAAACACTCTTGCGACGAACGGGGATGCCGTACGCCGTTTATCATACTCTTCCCGCGTCTCGCCGTCTTCCCACCGTTGTACGGAGTGGTCGACAATCGCCGACTCCGGCTTTATCCACAGTCCGCCGTCGTCGGGAATCCCGTCGGAAACGGCGGTGATCTGCCATATGGCGTTCGTCCCCTGCTCGAGTTTCGCGAAAACGGCGGCGCCATAGGTCTGCTTCCAGCTTTCGCCGTCGGCACGCGGCAGAAGATTCGTGCAAATCCCGTCCACCGTCGCCCTGAGATAGCGCCCGCGCAACGGATCGTACGGATCGTACGCCGTGCAATCGAAACGCACTTCCGTGCCGTTGCGCACGATGTTTTCGTACCTCCAGACGAGCCAGCCGGTACCGGCGCACTGCACCGCGAGAACCGCCGCCGCCAAAAGCGCTTTTTTCGCATCCGGTTTCATCGTCCGCCCTTCCTTTCGCCGCCGAACCGCACCATCGCGACGTTTAGCGACACGAGCGCGATACCGGCTAATATGAACACCATGCCCTTTACCGTGAACGAGACCTCGCTCTCGCAGAATTTCGCGAGCAAAAGATACAATAGGGTCGCCGCGCCGACGTTCGCGAGCGAAAGCCGCATGCGAATCACGCCGGACGCGATCGTCAAGACGGTGATCGTAAGCGCGACTGCATACGCGGCGGTTTCCATGAACGGAGTGCAAATAGCCGTTCCGCACGCGACGATCGTGCCGACCATGCCCCACGCCGGAAACGAAAAGATCCTTCCGGCCGCCATGACGATGCCGGCGCACGCCCAGAACACGAGCGCGAAGCCGAAATCGTCGCCGTATTCAAGCAACGCGTGAGGCAACGTCCCGGACAATGCGATCCCAAGACCGCACGAATATACCAGACCGGCGACAATCATGGCGGATACGTACGCCGCTTTCGGCGGCGGATTTCTCGCAAAAGCCGCGAACGCCGGCAGCGAAAGCGCCATAAACGCGACCGTTTTGGCGGCGAGCGAGATCGATTGGCTGCCATAGCCGCTCGCGCATCCCCACACGATCGCGAACACCGGCCACAGGACTGTCGGCGCGATCGCCCGCGTTATCCATACGACCGGCAAAGTCAAAAGTCCTACGAAAAGCACGAGGCCGGGAACCGATCCGCCCGCCTGGTACGTTTGCGCGACCAGGCACGTGCCCGCGATGGTCGCCACGCACCAGAGAATCCCCAGCGGCTCCCACATGGCGCGCGACTTGCATCCCTTCGCCGCCGCGACCGTTGCCGCGATGCCGCATGCGACGGACGGCGCGACCGCTATCGCCGCTCGCGCCTCGCGACCGAACACGTCCCAGTTCGCCGCGAAAAGCGCGATTACGCCGAGCCCGATCATAAGCGCGCCGAACGCGCCCGCAATTATGCCGCCCCACGAAAGCCGTCCGGCGCCAAGTTTTTCGCATAACGCCCTTCGGCGTTTTTTGAGTTCGGCTATCTCGAGATCGATTTTCTCGATCTCGCGTCTGATGTCGTCCATATCCGTTTATTCTCCAATTTGCGCCAATATTATACCATATTTCCGCCGGTTGTGTCGATTGGAGGTTCCCCAATTTTCTCCGAGGCTGCCGAGCCCCTGCGAGCCCTCGCGCGGTTTCTGACATTTTCCCAATCTTGAGCGTTGCCCTCCTTGGCCGATATTCGCTATAATGCGAAGTGCTAAACCCGAACAAGGAGGGGCAACACCATGTATGCTACCACAATCGCGTCGAAACTGCTAGGCCAGCTCAATTCTTTTTTGGGGAGGATTTCTCCCCATTTCCGCAAGCCCGTGGCCCGTTTCATAGGCGACATGATGTATGGCATCATGTCGCAGAAGGACGTGAAGCTGTCGTCTATCGTCCGCGCGCGCGAGGCCAGCACCCAATCGATCAATTTCCCTCCATCCGCATCAGGCGTTTTCGTGCGAATCGCCGCGCCCCCGGCGTACGCTACCTCGACGGGGTTGGCAGGCAACCGGCAATTTTACACTAAACATCCGAAAATCTTAGACTAAACTTCTCGCAACCTTAGGGTAAACTTTCCGCAACTTTACCGTAAACTTTGGAGCATGTCTAGGGTAAAGTTCAGGAACCTCTACCCTAAACCTACCGCCCGTTCAATCTGCCTTTATCGTCGAGCCAAATGGGGTATGTTGCCAAAACCGCGCCCCTCGCATTCGCATACACTTGATTGATACCGCCTTATCGAGACCCATATAAGTTCTTGGGGACTAACCGAGAGACCGCTTCACGCGTTATTTCTTTTTCATCATCACGTTCCAGCGCTTTTCAGCTTCTTTCACCGCATCGTGCTCTATGCTTGCCTCGCCGCCAAGTTTCTTCTTTGCAGCATCTTTCTCACTCCTGTCAACACGAGCCATGCGATACCATATATATGCCGAAACATATTCCCGTTTACTTCCGAACCAAGTCGGTTTCGGCTCTTTCGTCGGATTGTATTTCTTCTGTTTGTATCGAGATATTTTCGGCAATCTATCCGGCCCAGCTTTGTGCGACGCAGCAATTTCATTTTCGGTAAGCGCTCGGTTCCATATTCGTATCTCGTGATATTCCGCATTGGTATCTATCACCCCCGGATGATCAAATGCCGAATGTCCAAAGGTAATTTCATACATGCTTTCCCAATCTCTCGAGATAATATCGCGCGAAAGCTTGAACGAACACGACAATGTCCCTTGCTCCGAATCAACAACATACGCCGATATATCAAATGAGCCTGTCAAAGAAGACTTTTCCCCGACCAAGACAATATGATACATCTTGTCGAGTTCAAACAGCGGACCGGCGACGCGACGATGATTCATATATGAAAAATCAGACCCGGAATAGGGTTGTTCGCTATTCCAATGCCAACAGAACTGGTTTTCTCCTCCGCGATCGCACCGCATACCAGGAAAGAACCCCACTTGAAATATCCTGCTCCAAGGACTATAAGATTTTAAAGTCGCCCAAATTTCAAGTGTGTATGGCGACCGGTCTGACGGCAATAGATCTCCTTCCATCTTCAGATAGGATCCACCCCATGGTTCGCCATATAATCTAATTTTCCCCTTTTGCAATTCGGCATTTCCAATCATAACAGCATCGGCATTTCCAACAGAGTCCTTCATCGAACCATTAAAACTCCAACGATGGGCTAGGCCTATCTTATTACCAAGTCCAGCAGAAATCTCGCTTTTCGACAAATCATCCGCTTCGATTCGCTTGCGTATTAAAGATTCTTTCAATGGTGCTACCTTGAAATGTTCCAATGCAATTCCATACCATAAAACGGCATGCTTTTTTAACGCTTTTTGCACTTCTCCGCGCTTGTACGATTCCGATCTTTCCCACCAGAAATCGCCAACTTCATCCGGAGAAAAAATTTCTCCGCACGACTCCGGGAACGCGAGTTCCCACCTTGCGATTTT
>JAGDAE010000194.1 GCA_017959645.1 Kiritimatiellia bacterium | reverse complement strand
GACCGGCAAGCTCGTTCCCCCGCCGCTCGCGTTCGACGTTCTCAAGGCGATCGAAAAGAAGCTTCCCGGCTTCCCGATCGTCCTTCACGGGTCCTCGTCGGTCCCGCAGGATTGCGTGGACACGATCAACAAGTTCGGCGGCAAGCTTCCCGACGCGGTCGGAATTCCCGAAGAGCAGCTCAGGAAGGCCGCCAAGAGCGCGGTCTGCAAGATCAACATCGACAGCGATTCGCGTCTTGCGATGACGGCTGCGATCCGCAAGCATTTCGCCGAGAATCCGGGCCATTTCGATCCGCGGCAGTACCTCACCCCGGCGCGCGACGCCATGAAGGCGATGTACATCCACAAGATCATCAAGGTTCTGGGCTCCAACAACAAGCTCTGATACACGGGAGGACGAGACAATGGCCGACAAGACCGCTTCCGCGTACGCCAAGGCAGGCGTCAACATCGACAACAAGATGACGGCGCTCAAAGCCATCAAGCAGATGGTCGCCTCGACGAAGACGCAGCTGGTCATCGGCGGCATCGGGGCGTTCGGGGGGCTGCACAAAGTCCCGCCCGGGCGCAACGAGATACTCGTCTCGTCCACCGACGGCGTCGGCACCAAGCTCAAGGTCGCGGCGATGATGAACCGCCACGACACGGTCGGGCAGGATATCGTCAACCACTGCGTCAACGACATCCTCGTCCAGGGCGCGCTGCCGCTGTTTTTCATGGACTACATCGGCACGTCGAAGTTCGACGAGACCCAGTTCGCTTCGGTGGTGTCGGGGCTTTGCAAGGCCTGCAAAGAGAACCACATGGCGCTTCTCGGCGGCGAGACCGCCGAGATGCCGGGGCTGTATCCGCCCGGCGAATACGATCTGGTCGGGACCATCGTCGGCCATGTAAACCGCAATCGGCTCATAACCGGAAAGTCCATCCGCGCCGGAGACGTGATAATCGGCCTGCCTTCGGGCGGGCTGCAGACGAACGGCTTTTCGCTCGCGCGCAGGGTCATTTTCGATCTCTGCCAGTATTCGTGGAAAGACAAGCTTCCCGGTACCGACCAGACCTTCGGCGAGGCGCTTCTGGCCGTGCACCGGAGCTTCCTCAAGCCGGTGAAGAAGCTTCTCGAGCGCAAGGTCAAGATAACCGGAATGGCCCATATCACTGGCGGCGGTTTCGCCGACAACATTCCGCGCGTGCTGCCGAAGGCCGTGAACGCCGAGATCGACCGCGCGTCGTGGGAGGTGCCGACCATCTTCAAGTTCATCGAGCGCCAGGGCAAGGTCGACCGCGACGAGATGTACCGCGTCTTCAACATGGGCATCGGCTACGTGCTCATAATCCCGAAGAACCAGATGGTCAAGGCGACGAACATCCTCAAGGCCCAGCACCAGACGTACAATGTCATCGGCGTCATCCGCAAGGGCAAGGGAATCGTCACCTACAAGAACTGAGCCGGCCGCCGGGTATCGCATCGCCGGCGCCCCGGGGTTTCCCGGCGAGGCCGTCCGTTCCGCGCCGGAGCAGGCGAAAAGCTGTTTCATGAACTCGATATACGCGATCGCCGGTATCGACACCGGAATCGGCAAGACCGTGGTTACGGGGCTGATCGCGCGCCATCTTCGCGCTTCCGGCAGGGATGCGATAACCGTGAAGATGGTCCAGACCGGGAATTCCGGCCAGTCCGAGGATATTGCCGAACATCGCAGGATGTGCCCTGGCGCCGTGTTCCGCGAAGACGCGCTCGGGCTTACCGCGCCGCAGATTTTCAAGTATCCGTCGTCGCCGAAACTCGCCGCCGAGCTGGAGGGGCGGCGTGTCGATCTCGAATGCATTTCGAGGGCTGTCAAGGCGTGTTCCGAAGCCCATGAGATCACGCTGGTGGAGATGGCGGGCGGGCTTTGCGTCCCGCTCGACGGCGAAACGCTGTCTGTCGATTTCGTCGCGCGCGAGGGATGGAGCGTGATACTCGTAACATGCGGACGGCTTGGTGCGATAAACCATGCCTTGCTGTCGCTCGAGGCGTTGCGTTCGCGCGGCATGAAGCTTGCCGGCGTGGTCCACGACTGGCATCCGGATGCGTCCGAACCCATCGACGGCGATACTGTCGAGACGATCGGAAAATATCTCGAAAAATACGGTTTTCTCCGGAATATCGTCAAGGTTCCGCATATCGCGGGCGACCGGCCCTGGCCGGATATCGATTTTTCCGCGCTTTTCCAGAGCGGGAACTGGGCATGACCGCGCTCGAATACGACCGCGGGTTTATCTGGCATCCCTATGCGCCGCTCAATGGCGCGTACGGGACGCGGCTGGTGAAATCCGCCTGCGGTGAGCATATCGTCCTCGAAGGCGGAAAGCGTCTGATCGACGCGGTGTCGAGCTGGTGGACCGTCGCCCACGGCCACTGCCACCCTGCTATAGTCGAAGCCATGCGCCGGCAGGCGGAAAAGCTTCCGCACGTGATGTTCGGCGGGTTGACGCACGATCCGGCGATAGAGCTTGCGCAAAAGCTACGCGCGATCGCCCCAGCCGGACTCGACCGGGTCTTCTTTGCCGATTCCGGTTCGATCGCGGTGGAGGTGGCATGCAAGATGGCTGTGCAATACCAGACCGCGCTCGGCAGACCGGAAAAATGCCGGATCGTCGCGCTCAAGGGCGGCTACCACGGCGACACTTCGCTGTGCATGGCGATTTCCGATCCGGACGGGATGCATACGTTGTTCAAGGGGCTGATGACCAGGCAGTTTTTCGCCGAGAAGCCGTCTTGCCGGTTCGACGAAGCGTGGGACGAAACCGATGCGTCGTCGCTCGCGCGCGTGCTCGAGACGCACGGCGACGAGATCGCGGCGGTGATCTGCGAACCGGTGCTGCAGGCCGCCAATGCGATGAATTTCTACAATCCCCGCTATCTCGACGCCATGCGGGAACTTTGCGACCGTCACGGGGCGCTTCTGATCTTCGACGAGATCGCCGCCGGCTTCTACCGCACCGGACCGCTCTGGGCGCACTCCAGATCGAAATCGGTTCCGGACTTGATGTGCGTCGGCAAGGCGCTCACGGGCGGACACGTCTCGCTGGCTGCCACGCTCGTGTCGTCGCGTGTCGCCGAAACGATTTCTGGCGCTCGTCCCTCCGCGTTCATGCACGGCCCGACGTACATGGCCAATCCGCTTGCGTGCGCGGCCGCCTGCGCCTCTCTCGATCTCTTTGCGGCGGGCGATTACGCCGGCAATGTCGCGGATATCGAACGCTGGTTCCGCGAGGATCTGGCCGGATGCGACGCTTTGCCCAACGTGAAGGACGTGCGCATTCTCGGCGCGTGCGCGGTGGTCGAGGTGTTTTGCATGCCTTCGCGCGAAGACGTGGATTCGGCCATCGACCGCCATGGCGTGTGGCTGCGTCCGTTCTCGAATTTCATATATTCGATGCCGCCGCTCGTATCTGGGCGCGAAACGGTGTCTGCGATAGCCGGGGCGATGCGCGATCTCGCGCTGGCGAAACCGGGCGAGGAGGCCGGAGATCCCGATTTCCATGAGTGACGGGAGGCTCTATTGCGTGAAGATGCGCGCCTCGCTCGACGGCCGGCACGTATCCGGCGCCGAGCGCATCGCCGGAGCGAGGGATATCCCGGCCGCGGTCTCGGCATTGGCGGAGCGCGCGATCGGCCACCCCAGAGGCGAGCCGGATTTCGTCGGCGTCAAAATCGAGCGGATCGGCGAGCCGGTGCGTCTCAAGGCGCTGCCCGTGACAACATACGCGACCTCAAGCGCGGAAGAAGGACGCGCGAAGGCGGCGCAGCTTTTGCGCGAGGCCGGCATAACCCGCATTGACGAGATCATGGAGATGTTCGGCGAAACCTCGTCCATGCGAGGCGCGATGCTGCTCGACGCCGACACCCTCGAACGGCTCGAATACGACCGCGAACGCGGAATCAGGGCGACATACATGGACGATTCCGCCCAAACCGGACGCTGCCCGCGCAAAAACCATTTCGCCGAGGCGCTGGTGCTTTCGACCAAGGTCTTGAGCGCGCCGGGGATAGTCGGCGAAATATGCGTCTCGGACGATCCAGATTACACGACCGGCTACGTATCCGCAAAGAGCATCGGGTATTCGAGGATAACCACGATAAAGAACGCCGGTTCGCCCGACGGGGGAAGAATCTTTCTTTATCGCGGCGAGCGAAACAAGGTAGGCGAAACGATACGCTATCTCGAGCGCCAGCCCGTGATTGTCGATCTGCCGGGGGAATTCTTCCGCACCGGAAATCGCTGGGATGCCATCGATGCGGAACTCGACGGCATCCGGGCGAAGCGTCTGGAGCGGTTTTGCCGCACCGTCGAGCGCAAAGAGGGGATGCACGCCACCGTTGACGGCCGCGATCTTGCCGTATTTTCGTCCAACGACTATCTGGGGCTGTCGGAGGATGCGCGGGTAAAGTCGGCTGCCGCCGAGGCCGCTTTGCGCTGGGGCGCCGGAACGGGCGGCTCGCGCCTCGCTACCGGAACCAATCCGCCGCACGTCGAACTCGAACGGCATCTGGCCCGTTTCAAGAAGGCAGAAGGCGCAATCTCCTTTGCGACCGGATATATGGCGAACGTCGGGACGATACAGTCCATGGTGGGCAAGGGGGATGTAGTGTTCTCCGACGAACTGAACCACGCCTCCATAATCGACGGATGTCGGCTTTCCGGAGCGGAAGTTGTTGTCTACCGGCATCTCGACATGGCCGATCTGGAGCGGCGGCTCAAGTCCGCATGGCGCTGCCGTCGGCGCTTGGCTGTATCCGACGCGGTTTTCTCCATGGACGGCGATCTTCTCGATCTGCCTGCGTTCGGCGCAATCTGCAGGCGGTACGATGCGTTCTCGATGATCGACGAGGCCCATGCGTTCGGGGTTCTCGGCAAATGCGGACGCGGGCTTGCCGAACATTTCGGGTGCGAAGACGCCGATATCACGCTCGGCACGCTTTCGAAGGCGGCCGGAGCAGAGGGCGCGTTCGTATGCGCAAGCGCGCGTCTGATCGATTGTCTGCGCAACCGCGCGCGAAGCTTCATCTTCTCGACGGCTCCTGCCCCCGCCTGCGCAGCCGCCGCCGACTGCGCGGTTTCGATCATCGAAAGCGAGCCCGATCGCGTCGGCCGGCTGCGCGCAAACGCGGTTTTCTTT
>JAGDAE010000193.1 GCA_017959645.1 Kiritimatiellia bacterium | reverse complement strand
TTATATACCGTGGTTTCTATCCTTCTATACCGTGGTTTCTTCACGCCTCCCCGCCGGCCTTCGCGAAAGGCGGGTATCGGCATGAGCTTTCAGCCGCCAAAAGCGTGCCGGACAGTGCCGCAATGGCACAGAAAAAGCGCAATATTGCGCTTCTCCGGCCATTTCCGCATAAAACTGAAACCACCCCCGAAAACCCCTGCAATAAAACCGCGAAAGCCCTCATATAAAACCGCGAAAGCCCTTATATGAAATCGGCCTTACCCCCATATGTTTTCCCGAAACCCCTCATATGTTTTCAGGATAGCCGTCATTCCATGCGCGCAAGAAGCCGCGATTCCTCGTCGCGATTGAGAACCTCGACGTAAAAAGGTGGGTGTCCTCCGCGGCAAAAGAGTCCGTGCACCGCCTTCACGCCTTCGGTCTCGACGACTCTCCGGACCAGCTCCACCATCGCTTCAGTTATGCGCAAGCCCGGAACGAAGACCGGAATTCCCGGCGGATACGGCACGAGAAACTGCGAGGCGATGCGGCCGACCGAAGCGTCGAGCGTCACAAACTCTCCGTCGCACAGCGCCGCGTCGCGCGGCAGCACCACCGGCCGGCCTTCCACCGCGTTCGCGATCTCGGCGCCGGCGAAGTTTCCCGGTTCCGGCCGCCCGATCAGCGCGCGGTTGAGGCGGCAGACGCGGAAAAGGCACTCGAAATGCTCCTCGACCGTGCCGACGGTAACGAGGAAAAGTATCGTGGTCGAAGTCGATTTCTCCCACTGGATGTGCGATTTGAGAAGCGCCTTCTTGAACGTCGCACACGCTTCGGGGTTTCGCAGCATCAGCACGATCTTGAGCGGATCTTTGAGATATCCCTGCGCCTGCCAGTCGCCTTCGCAACCGGCGATATCGGCAAGACCGGCGAAACATTCGCTCTCCGGCAGGCCGCATTCGGCGGCGACGCGCGCGCGGAACGCCGCCGCCCACTTGAGACGTTCGTCGACGAGCTTCATGCCCTCGAGCCGCATCTGAACGCCGGCAACATCGAGCGTAGCGAGAAAAGGATAGTGCGGCGAGGTCGAATGCCAATAGCGCAGAAACTCGTGCAGATCGTGGGTGAATTTCTCGAACGAGCCGTGCCCGTTCATCGCGAAGCGCCGCCGTAGCCACCGAAACTGCGGCGAGGCGTCTTCCTCCAGCAGCGCCTTGAACCGCAGCGAGACGTGGATCATCGACGCCTGCGAGAACGCCGCCATCGTCTTGTGGGTCGACTGCACGGCGAAATGGGCGCCGCTCGTTTCGTTCACCGCGTTGTACCGCATGGCGCGGCCGGCGACGCAGTCCGGACGCGTATAGAACGGATGGAAACCCAGATACCCCGCCCACGCCTCGTCCGCGTAGAACAGCACCCCCGCCCGTTCGCAGAGGCGCGAGACCTCCCACACCGGATACAGCACGCCCTCGTAGGTGCAGGTCGTCAAGACCAGCAGGCGCGGACGCGGAAGCTCCTCAGACTCCAGCGCGCTTTGCATGTCGCGCAGCGACACCGGACCCCACACGCCGAGACGCGGGTTCCAGCGCGACGGCAGATAGCGTGGTACCGCGCCGGACGTCACGATCGCGTGATGCACGGATTTGTGGCAGTTGCGGTCGACGAGCACGACCTCGCCCGGCTTGAGGAGCGTCATCAGCATCGCCTTGTTCGAGGTCGACGTCCCGTTCGTCACGTACCGGCTGAGCGCGCTGCCGAATATTTCGGCCGCCATCTTCTGCGCCTCCGAAAGCGGAGTCTGCACTTCGGGGCTCGAAAGATCGCCGAGCGACTCGACCGAAACCGACAGATCCGCGCGGAAGATCGTCGAACCGAACGCCTCGTAGAGTCCGCGCAGAAACGGAGAATCGGCGAACGCGTTGCCGCCGTTGTGCCCCGGCGTGTGCCAGTTCGTGCCCGCCTTCACCTGCACGTACAGCCGCATCGCACTCCAGAAGCGCGGCAGCCAGAACGCCTTGAACAGATGGACGATCCGCTCGCGGTAGAAGTCTGGGTTCGCAAAGACTTCGATCCTCTTCTTCGCCCACCTGCGCTGCGGCACCGCGACCGCAGGCCGCCCGGGATACGCGACCGCGATTTTCGGAAGCGCGGGGATGTAGGTCTTGAGCCACTCTTTCAGCGGCACGCCCATGACCTGTCCGGAATAGAAGACGTCATCCACCATGAACAGGCATGCGTCGTCGCCGCCCTCGGTCATCCCTCGCGACGGATCGCCGCCGATGAACAACGCCTCCGGCAGAGACTCCGGCGAATTCACCGTCGTCAGTTTGAGCGGCGGATATTCGAGCGGCATGCGTACATTGAACGCCTCCGCGCAGAAATCGCGGAAAGCGTCCGAAAGGCCGTGTTCGGCGACCGACATCATGTCGGCGTCGCCGGGGTCTGGCGCGTGTAGCCAAAGGACGGTAAGGGTTCGCATGGCGCGTATTATATCATATTTCCGGCCGCCGCAAGCGGCGGCGGCCGGACCGTAAACGCGCCAGAACCGATCCCTATGTCAGGAGATTTCGAGTTTGCCGCCCCGCGCCGTCACTTTTATCTTCGAACCGGGCGGATATCTGCCGGCGATTATCGCCTTGGCGACCGGATTCTCCAGTTCGCGCTGTATCGCGCGTTTGACCGGGCGCGCGCCGAAAGCGGGGTCGTACCCCTCCTCCGCCAGCGCGGCGAGCGCGCCGTTGTCGATCTCGAGCGAGAGGTTCTGGTCGGCCAGACGCCTGGAGAAATCCTTCAGCTGCAACTTGACGATCTCGGCGATCTGATCTTTCGTAAGCCGGTCGAACTCGAGTATTTCGTCCAGACGGTTGAGAAACTCCGGGCGGAAGATATCCTTGAGCGCTTCCCTGGGCGCGTTCGAGGTCATGATCAAGACCGTGTTCTTGAACGAAACGGTGCGGCCGTGGCTGTCGGTCAGCCGCCCGTCGTCCATGACCTGCAAGAGCAGATTGAACACGTCGGGATGGGCTTTTTCGATCTCGTCGAGCAGCACGACCGAGAACTGTTTTCTTCTTACCGCCTCGGTGAGCTGGCCGCCGTCCTCGAATCCGACATAGCCGGGCGGCGCGCCGACCAGACGCGAAACCGCGAATTTCTCCATGTATTCGGACATGTCGATACGCACCATCGCGTTCTCGTCGTCGAACAGTTCCTGCGCGAGCGCTTTGGCGAGTTCGGTCTTGCCGACTCCGGTCGGCCCCAGAAAGAGGAAAGCGCCTATCGGCCGCTGCCGCGCCTTTATTCCGGCGCGCGAACGCAACACCGCGTCCGCCACGGCGTCGACCGCCTTGTCCTGGCCGATCACGCGCTCGTGCAGAATCGAACCGAGCCGCATCAGCTTCTCTCGTTCGCCCTCGACGAGCTTGGATACCGGTATCCCGCTCCAGCGCGAGACGACTTCGGCGATCTCGTCGGCGGTGACCTCCTCGCGAAGCATCGCGCCGGCGCCGTTTTTGCGCAGATCCTCCTCGTGCTGGCGAAGGCGCTTCTCGAGCTCGGGGATCACGCCGTATTTCAGCCGCGCGGCGGTTTCGTTGTCGCCGCGGGTGAGCGCGATCTCGTACTTGTTCTTCTCGTCTTCGAGGCGGGTGCGCACGCGTTTGACGTCCTCGAGCGCGCCTTTCTCCTCTTTCCACTGCGCGGTCATCGCGTCCGACTTGGCCTTCAGCGACTTGAGCTCTTCCTGCAACTCGGCCAGGCGCTTGCGCGAAGCGTCGTCCTTCTCCTTCTTGAGTGCGATCTCCTCGATCTCGAGACGGCGCACGTGGCGCGAAATCTCGTCGAGTTCTTGCGGGCACGAATCCATCTCGGTCCTGATGCGGGCGCACGCCTCGTCGAGCAGATCGATCGCCTTGTCGGGCAGAAAACGGTCTTGGATGTAGCGCGAAGAGAGCACGACCGCGCTTACCAGCGCCTCGTCGCGGATGTGCACGTTGTGGTATTTCTCGAAACGCTCCTGGATGCCGCGCAGAATCGAAATCGCATCCTCTTCGTCCGGCGCGTCGACCGTCACCGGCTGGAACCGCCGCTCGAGCGCTGCATCCTTCTCCATGTAGCGGCGGTATTCGTCGAGGGTGGTGGCGCCGACGCAATGCAACTCGCCGCGCGCAAGCATCGGCTTGAGCATGTTTCCGGCGTCCGACGAGCCCTCGGTCTTGCCGGCGCCCACGATGGTGTGGATTTCGTCGATGAAAAGGATTATCTTGCCTTCCGACTCCTTGATCTTCTTCAAAACCGCCTTGAGCCGCTCCTCGAACTGCCCGCGATACATGGCGCCCGCCATCAGCGC
>JAGDAE010000192.1 GCA_017959645.1 Kiritimatiellia bacterium | reverse complement strand
GGCCGGCGGACGCGGACGAACTGCGGCGCATGGAGTACCTTCTCGAGAAGTCCCTCGACGAAGGCGGCTGGGGGCTCACGACCGGGCTGGTCTACCAGCCCGGCAGATATTCGACCCCTGAGGAAGTTCTCGCGCTCGCCAAAGCCGCTGCGGCGCGCGGAGGTTTCTATGCGACGCCCCTGCGAAGCGAAGGCGACCGGATACTGGAGGCGATCGACGAGGTGATCGGGCTCGTGGAGGCGAGCGGAATACGCGCCGAAATCTCGCATCTTAAGACCTCCGACAGGCGCAATTGGGGCAAGATCGACGCGGTGCTCGATAAGATGGACCGTGCCGTCGCATCCGGACTTCTGCTCGGCAGCGACCGCTATCCGTACTGCGCCGCCGGAACCGATCTCGACATCGTGCTGCCAGACTGGGCGCAAACCGGCGCGGCGAAGGGGGAGATGGAGCGGCTGGCCGATCCTGTGCAGCGCAGTCGCATCATCGCAGAAATCGACGCGGACGGACGCGACTGGTCCACGGTCATGATCGGCGGGACCTGGAGCGAAAAGACCAGGGGGTTTTCAGGCAGGCGAGTATCCGAATTCGCCGGCGGTTCGCCGGGCGAGGCGATATGTTCGATTCTCGAGTTGGACGAATGCCGCACCGGCGCGTTCTTCTTTGGCATGAGCGAGGAGAATCTCGGCAAGATCTACCGGCGCGAATGGGTGCTGCCGGGGTCCGATGCGTCGCTGCGCTCGCCGACCGGCCCGCTCGGCGCCGACCATCCGCATCCGCGCGCCTACGCGACGATGCCGGAATTCTACCGTCGCGTCCGCGAACTCGGGTTCACCCGCGAAGAGACGATAGCGCGCATGACTTCGGCTCCCGCGAAACGTTTTGGGATACGCTCGCGCGGCGTGCTGGAGAAAGGCGCGTTCGCCGACATCGCGATCTGGGAAGAGGATGCGTTCCGCGCGGACGCGACCTATCTGGCCCCCCACCGGTTTTCGTCCGGAATGAAGCGGGTGTTCGTCAACGGCGAAACCGGCCGGGGACGCTTTCTCGAGCGCTGAATCGTTCAGGCATCTGCGGCCGCCGCCTTTATCTCGTCGATTTTCTTTTCGGCGGTTTTCCCCTTGAGGTCGCGGACGAACGCCGCCTTCTGCGAGCCGGCGCGATAGAAGATCGCGCGATTCCCGCTCGCATCCACCTGGCTTATGCCGGCTTTCGCGCAGAACGTCCTCAGCCGCGCCACCTGCACGAATTGCGCGGCGTCTGGCGGCGGCGGACCGAACCGGTCGCGCATCTCCCGGGCAAGCGTCCTGACCTCGGCTTCGTCGCGCGCCTCGGCAAAACGGCGCAAAAGCCCGAGCCGCTGCGCGTCGTCTTCGATATAGTCGTATGGTAGGCAGGGGTTGACGAAATCGAGATTGAGCCGGCAGTCCACGACGGCCTCGATTTTTTCCCCCTTGAGCATGGAGACGGTGCGTTTCAGCAGCTGGCAGTACAGCCCGAACCCGATTGCCGCGATGTGTCCCGACTGCTGGGAGCCGAGGAGATTTCCGGCTCCGCGGAGCTCCAGGTCGCGGACCGCCAGGCTGAAGCCGGCGCCGAGCCCGCCGTGGCGCTTCAGTGCTGAAAGCCGTTCCCTGGCGTCGGAATCGACCGAGCCGGATGCGTTAAGCAGAAAGTACGCGTAGCCCTGCCGCGAGCCGCGTCCGACGCGTCCGCGCAGCTGGTAGAGGTCGGCAAGCCCGAACGTGTCGGCGCGGTCGACGATTATCGTGTTTGCGCGGGGGATGTCAATACCCGATTCGACAATCGCGGTCGACAGCAGCACGTCGAATTCGCCGCGCTCGAAGTCGCGCATTTTCCGCGCTAGCGCGAGCGAGTCCATCTTGCCGTGGGCGACGGCGATGCGGGCTTCAGGACAGATTCCGGCGAGGCGGCGCTCGACCCTGCCGATGGTGGCGACGCGGTTGTGCAGAAAGAAGACCTGTCCGCCGCGGGCGAGTTCGCTTTCGATCGCGCGCTTGACGGTCGCGTCGGAGTCCCGCACGATCGTTGTCTCGACCGCCACGCGTTCGCGGGGCGGGGTTTTCAGCAGCGACAGGTCTCTCGCGCCGGTCATCGAGAGGTACAGCGTGCGCGGAATCGGCGTGGCGGACAGCGTAAGCACGTCGGCGGTGGCGCGCAGGCGCTTCAGCGTCTCTTTCTGCCGCACCCCGAAACGCTGTTCCTCGTCGATTATTATCAGGCCGAGATCGCGGAACGCCACTTTCGGCGAAAGGATCGCGTGGGTTCCGATTACGATGTCGCACGCGCCGGAGGCGAGCCGGCTGAAAGTCCCCCCGTGCACGCCGGATGACTGGAAGCGCGAAACCGGTTCGATTCTGACCGGCGTTCCGTCGAAACGCGAGGAGAAAGTCTCGAAGTGCTGTTCGGCGAGCACGGTCGTCGGCGCGAGAACAGCAGTCTGCTTTCCGTTCAGCGCCGCTATGTACGCCGCGCGCATCGCGACTTCGGTTTTTCCGTAGCCGGCGTCTCCGCAGATCAGCCGGTCCATCGGCTTTCGCGCGGCCATGTCCTTTTTCACAGCCTCGATTGCCGCGAGCTGGTCGCCGGTCTCTTCGTAGGGGAAGGCCGCCTCGAAAGCGTCGAGGCCTTCGCACGCAGTGTCGTAGGCGAAGCCGGGCATGATTTCCCGGCGCGCCTGGGTCTCGAGCAGTGCGGCGGCCAGGTCGTTCACCGCCTTCTGCGCGTTCTGCCGGTCTTTTTCCCAGCGTTTCCCGTCCAGTCTGTGCAGGCGCACTTTTTCGCCTTTTACGCCGACGTAGCGCGAGAGCAGGTGGGCGTGGGCGGCCGGCACGTGCAGTTTCGCGCCATCGGCGTATTCGATGGTGAAGACTTCGTTGCGGCGTCCGCCACCGGTTTCGATTTCGCTCGAGCCGATGTAGCGGCCGACGCCATAGTCGACGTGCACCACGTATTCGCCAGGCTCGATCTCGTCGAAATCGTTCAGCCGCGCACCCTGGGCGCTTCCGCGCCGCGAGACGGTCTTGCGCTTGGCGAACACACGGTCGGCTTTGGAGACGACGATCATCCCGGGTATCTCGAAGCCGCCCGAAAGCCCGTCGATTTCGAAAATCGCGCAACCGCGCTTTCTGGCCGCCTCGAGATGCGATTCGAGGCGCCGCCGCGCCGCGTCGAACAATTCGGGATGGTGCGCCTCGCCCGCTCCGAGTTCGGAAAATCCGGGCAGCGGCGACGTCTGGAAGCCGTACGATGCGACCCCCGCCGGCGCGGGATCGCCAGTGTAGATTGTGCGGAAGCGGTTTTCCGGCAACGTGTACGAATTGTGTTCCAGCGCGAGCACCGTCGCCGGAGAAGGCAGGATGTCCACAAAGCCGATATCGTCCTCTCCGTCCCGCGATTCCGCCGGCGACAGTTCCGCAGAGGAGATCTTTCCGACCGATATCTGC
>JAGDAE010000191.1 GCA_017959645.1 Kiritimatiellia bacterium | reverse complement strand
TGCCGCACGAAGACGATACCTGCGAGCGCTGGCTTTCCGACAACGGCGAGGGGGCGGAGAAAGTCCGATCCTTCGACGAAGGCTTGAGCCAGTCCGGCGCCGATGTCGCCTACGCAGAAAAGGCGATATTGCACTATCGGCGACGATACAACACTGCCTACGTACGGCTCAAACGGAGCAAACCGCATCTCGTCCGCACGTTCTCGCTGATATGCAAATACGGCGCGAACCGCAACGCCTCGATAGCCGCGCTGCAAGCCGAGACCAAAGATTGGGACTTGGCGAGCGACCGGTATTTCTTACATCGCGAAAAAATTTTAAATTTCTTTCGCGTCCAATGAAATCAAGGGTGGAACGCGGTTTTTCGGCTTTGCAAATGCGGCTCGCCGTCACGGAAAAATCGAAAAAAGGGGGGTTTACAATTAGGGGGCATTGGTGATGGCTTCCGCCACCCGGCCCCCTTGCGCGGCACTGGCCAGGTCGACGAAGACTGACGGCTGCGCAGGAGAAAACGACGGTTCCGGCGGCCGGCGATGCTTGACCGCACGGATGAATTATGGTAGAATAGTGAAGATTTAAAATCGAGGAAAGGTCATGTCCATGAACAAATTGCGTTGTCTTGCCGCGGCGATCGCGGCAATCGCGGCGTCCGCCGCCTTTTCGCAGACCCTCAAGGTGATGCCGCTTGGCGATTCGATCACGTGGGGATACGGCGGCTCGCAGTCGGGCTACCGGTATTTCCTGTATCGCGATCTGGTGGCGGACGGGTACGGCGTCGACTACATCGGCGACACCCAGAGCGAATACGCCTCGGCGGCGGCGTTGCCCGACCACGACCATAGCGGACATTCGGGGTGGTGCATAACGACGACCGGGATAAGCGACCCCAGTCGCGGCAGCATACTCGCCAACATCGACGGCTGGATGGCCTCACTGGCCGATCCCGACGTGGTGCTGCTGCTTCTCGGCACCAACGACACGGCGAGCAATGACATGTCCGACCGCGCCGACGCGCTCGACGAGCTGATTTCGAAGATCGTCACAAACGCGCCCGGCTGCCATGTCATCGTCGCGAGCGTGCTCGAGCGCACCGACAACGCCAGCTACGACGCCGCCGTACAGCAATACGTCAACGCATACATTCCCGGGATCGTGCAGAACCACGTCAACGCCGGCGAGCACGTGCACTATCTCGACATGCGCTCCGAGCTCGTTTCGTCGACCGACCTCATGGACGGGTTGCACCCGAACGACGGCGGCTACCAGAAGATGGCCGACGCGTGGAGAGGGGCGATAGAGTCGATATTCCCGCTTTCGGCGGAGCCGGAAGGGTACCAGGAGAACGTGCCTTTCACCGAGTGGGACGACTTTTCGCTCGTCTACGAGTTTACGCCCGCGCAGCGCAACCCGACGTACACGAAAGACAACCACCTCGCGCTGGCGGCGGCCAATCCCGCCGGCCCGACCAGGGTCGCGTACTACGTCGAGTACGTCAAGAGCGCCGAGACGGCGACGAACTACGTCTGGGTCTCGTTCGATTCGCCGACGAACGATCTGGCGTGCATCGGTCTGCCGGCGAACGGGACTGTCTTCCAGGACGACGTCGCGAACATGAACGTATTCTGCAACGTCACCGGCGTCGCGACCGGAACCAAAATACAGACGGGCAACATCGAATTCTGGCAGTACACATACGATGGCGGCTGCGGACGCGGCGACATCGGCGGCAGCGCAAGCGAATTCGATTTCGACGACGTGATAAACAACAACTACACGGTCGACTACGGCTCGATGCAGATCCACAACCACGCCGCCGGCTCGGCCCACACGATATTCTCGTATTCGGCGTGGAACCACGCCCAGTTCACGGGCGCGCTCGGAATCGGCAGCCGGCCGTCGTCCGATCCGGGATACGATTCCGATCCCGACTGGACGTTCGCGCAGAACGTCGACACCGCCTATTCCTACAAGAAGATACAGGTCTTCGCCTCGTTCGAGGCCGATACGTACGCGCCGGCGATCTCTTCGGCGTCGATTTCGGCCGACCATTCGACGGTCACGGTCAAGTTCAGCGAGAAGATCGATTCCTCGTGCGTCGACGCCTCGGCGTTCACGTCGCAGGAATTCGCCGCAAGCTCGGCGACGCTCGGATCCGACCAGAAGACGGTGACGCTCTCGGGCGTTCTCGCCGCCGGCAATCCTGCGACGGTTACGATAACCGCGACGGGAATCGCCGATCTCGCCGGCAACACGGCTTCGCCGCTTTCGACAACGTTCGACGTGATCTATTTCGGCTACGAGCAGAACGTGCCTTCGTCGGAGTGGAGCGACTATACGCTCGTCTACGAGTTCTCGCCAGAGCTGTGGACGCCGGCGTACACGGTCGACAACACCGCGACGGTCCCCTCGAGCTTCGACCGCGTGGCGTACTACATGGAATACCGCAAGACGCCGGTGTCGCCGGTCGAGTACGTATGGGTCTCGTTCGACGACATCTCCGGCGGCGACACCTCGAAGATCGGCATTCCGGCCAACGGGGTCGTCTACCGGCAGACGCTGACGGACATGAACGTCTACTGCAACGTCTCCGGCGTGACGACCGGTACGGGGATAACGACCGGCAACATCGAGTTCTGGCAGTACAACTACTCGGCCAACGGCGGAATCGGGCTCGGCGGCGACGACGGAGCGTTCGACTTCGACGACGCCTGCGGCGACGGCGGCAGCCACACGTCGATGCAGATACACAACTACGGCGCGCAGCAGACGCTTTTCTCGTATTCCGGCTCGGGCTCCGGCGTCGGCGGCATCGGCATCGGCAACCGCCCGGTCGCCGAGCGCGTGAACAACGACGCGGACTGGACGTTCGCGCAAAATGCCAATTCGTTCGTCCACAAGAAGGTGCAGGTGCTGATCCGCAGAACCGGCGACGCGACGCCGCCGACGGTGGATTCGGTCTCGTTCAGCCCCGAAAATTCGACGGTTACGGTGACGTTCAGCGAGATGGTGACGACCGCTTCGGCCAATCTCGCGAACTTCTCGTTCACCGGCTTCTCGCCGGTATCGGCCGCGATTTCGTCCGACCGCAAGTCGATAGTGTTCGCCGGCTCGCCGGTCGATCGCGCCGAGAACATGTCGGTCGAGGTCGCCAACGTGCAGGATCTGTCGTTCAACACGATCGTCGCGGACGAAATCGCCTTCATCGCCCCGTACCGCGGGGCCGAGTGGAACGTTCCGGCGGCCGAGCGCGAGCTCTACCAGCTCGTCTACGAGTTCACACCGGCGTCCTACCACATGCCGTCCTACTCGGTCAACAACGCCTACAGGATGCATACGCGGCCGGGGCGCATCGCCTACTACATGGAGATTCAGGCGACCGCCGACACGCCGGTCAAGTACGTATGGGTATCGATGCCGTCCTTCGCCGAGACCGCCGAAGAGACGGGTATTCCCTCAGGCTACGTCCAGCGCGGGCTGGTCGAGGACATGAACGTCTACTGCAACGTCGACGGCGTTCCGACCGGGACGGGAATCGACACCGGCAACATCGAGTTCTGGCCGTATACCTACACCGTCGCAAACTCCGGAATCGCCGGGCTTGAAGGCGCCAATCCGAACATGTACGACTTCAACGACGAAATGACCGAAGGCGGCATGTTCGGCTCGATGCAGATACACGATTGGTCGACGGGAACGACGCTGTTCTCGTACAGCGGCTTCACCTACTCGGCCGAGGCGGCCGGTTCCGTTGGCATCGGCAACAATCCCGATCCGTCCGGCAGCAGCAATCTCGACTGGACGTTCGCCAGAAACGTCGCCACGACCTACTACGCGAAGATACAGGTGTACGTGATGCCCGATGCCGGTTCCGCGGCGTCCGACACCGCCATCGTCTCCGGAACGGTCGCCGACGGCGGCTACTCGGTGCTTTCCGTGAAAGGTTCGGTTTCGAAGACCGGCTCGGGCGATCTCGTCGCCGGCGGGGTATACGGGCTCGCTTCCAACGGGGCCGGATTCGACGGGACTTCGGCTCTCGCGATCGGCGCGGGACGGCTCGTGATTCCCGCCGAAGAGGCCGCGACCGGGTCGATCGACGACGGCGCGTGGATACACCTCGACGCCTCGGCCGCCGACACGATAGTGCGCGACGGCAGCGGCAATGTCATCGGCTGGAACGACGTACGCGCTTCGGGCGGACACAACGCGACGGCGATCGCGCCATACGAAGCCGGCCAGACCGACTACTACATGTGCGTCGCCTATCCGACGCTCGTCGAGAATGCGCTGGACGACAAGAGCGTCGTCGATCTTGGCCACTACTCCTACCACGACGCAAGCAATCCGTCCGGCGACACGGTGTCGCCCGACGCGGCGGCGCTCGTGTTCGACAGTGTGCCGGTTCGCGAGGGCTTCATGGTCGTGCGCTTCAAAGACGCCGGCAGCGAAACGTTCCTCCTCGGCCACAGGTCGGTATGGTATCTGCATCCGGGGCTTAGCGGCGAGCTGCTCAGCGCCAACAACGCCAACGGCTGGGCGAAAGAGGGCGTGTGGAGGGTCGACGGCGTCCAGGTCGATCCGCTCAACCATGCCGTCGGCACGAACGGCTTCCACGTAATCTCGTTCGCGTTCGACGTCGGGCTCGACGTGGACGCGCTCACGCTCGACCGCGCGATACGCGCAGGCGGCATCGAGATCGCCGAAATGGTGCTCTTCCGGAATCAGATGAACAACGTCCGCTGGCAGGCGATCGAGTCCGCGCTCATGGAGAAGTGGCTCGGCCGGGAGCATCCCGTCGCCGAAGTCCCGGCCCATGTCGACAGCGTGGTATTCCAGAGCGGGACGTCGCTCGTGGCCGGACGCGACGTGGAGATCGGTTCGCTGACGGCGAACGGAACGTTCTCGAAGTCCGGCGACGGCGACGTCTCCGCGCAGAGCTACTCGGGCATAACCGGGGTCGAGATATCGGGCGGGTCGCTTTCGCCCGCCGTGCCGGCTCCCGACACGTCCGAAGTCGATGCGATTCTCGCCGACGCCTACCTGCACCTCGACCCGTCCGAAGAGGATACGCTCTGGACCCAGCAGGACGGGTCGGTGGCCGGCATCTACGACGTGCGCACCACCGCCAAATACGCCGAGAAGACGGCGCAGTCGGGGGCGAACGCGACCGTCGTCGAGAACTGGTCGAACGGACTTCCCGGTCTCGACTTCGGCAACATCTGGATAAACGGCGAAACGGGCGGCTCGCCGACCGACACCACCGCCTGCGGCTTCAAGTGGTTCGCGCGCAGCGACAGCGTAAGAACCGTCTTCGCCGTGGTCGAGAAGAAGACCAGCCGCGATACGTTCCTTTTCGGCGACTTCCACGACGGCTCGGCCGGCGACACCTACCAGTTCCACGCCGACATGGGCACGCTGATCTACAGTGTGCATTCCAACGGCAACCTCCACAACGGACTCTGGACGGTCGACGGCAACAGGGTCGACGCGCCGCTCTCTTATCCGTGGACCAACGACGGCGTTCACATAATCGCGGCCAGGTCGACAGGCAACGTCTCGGCCGGCACGATCGCGCAAGACCGCTCCAATCCGACGTGCAGAGTCGGCGGCATGAGGTACGGCGAGGTCATCGTCTTTGAACGGGCGCTTTCCGACGTCGAATTCGCCGAGGTCAACAACTACCTCATCTCGAAGTGGGGCGGTTCGACAGGATCGTTCTCGTCGTTCGACATCGCGTCCGGTTCTCGGTTCGCGCATTCCTGCGAAATGGGGATTCTGGACGGCGCGACGCTCGAGCTGGGCTATCCGTTCGCCGCTCTCGCGCCGGTTTCCGTCGACGGCAGGGTTTCGCTCGGGACTGGCGTAACGGTCGAAATCGTCTCGTCCGGCGATGTGAGGGGAGGAATGCTGCCGCTCGTCTCGGCGACGTCGATCGGCGATCCCGGCAATCTCTCGACGTGGACGGTGAGCGGTCCGGACGAGACGCCGTACCGGCTCGTGATCGAGAACGGGACCGTCTATCTCGACGCCCCGATCGGCGGCCTCTATCTCATAGTAAAGTGACGCACGCCTATCAGCGCCGGCAGGAAATATGATATAATACGCGCAAAGGAGACAAAGCAATGTGGAAGAACGAAATGATTTGCGCCGGCGCGATGCGGGCCGGTTTCACGCTGGTCGAACTTCTCGTGGGCGTCGCCATTATCGGCATTCTCGGCACGATCGCGATCCAGAACGTGACGCAGCATATCGCCGCGACGAGGGTCACGGCGGCCGAGGCGGCGGTGCAGTCGATCAGCGAAGCGTGCACGACGTACTACATCGAGAAGAAGAAGATGCCGACGTCGCTCGGCCAGCTCGTCGACGGCGACGACGACAACCCGCCGATTCTCGAGGGCGGCGACGGCGCGCTGGTCGACCCTTGGGACAACGACTACAAGCTCGAGTCGCACGGCAAGCGCATAGCGATCGTCTCCGCCGGTCCGGACGGAGAGTTCGGAACCGAAGACGACATACGCAGCGACAAGAAGAAGACCAAGAAATAGCCGGCCGGATGCCAGCCGCTGCGGCTTTCGCGATGCGCCGTGCCTTTACGCTGATCGAACTGCTGGTGGTCGTGGCCATCGTCGGCACGATGGTGACGGCCGGCGTTCTCGGTCTGCGGGCGGGGCAGGAGGCGTTCAGGATCAAAGGGGCGACGCGCGACATTTTCGCGGCGATCCGCAACGCCAGGTCGGTCGCGCTGGTAAAGCAGCAGCCGACGGTGGTCACGTATTCGACGCGCGTCGTCGACGACGAGGTGATGGCGGTCGTCGAGGTGGCCGGGGCGCAGGTGCAGACGCGCAAGAACACGGGAAAGATCGAAACGCTCTCGGGCGCCGCGATCGGAACAGGAGCGGCGGCAGTGGCGGCGGAGCCGGAAGGGCAAGGTGAAGACGCCATCGAAGACATGTTCTTCTCCGACATCAAGGAGGACGTCGTCAGGGGAATACGCATCAAGGTTCTGAAGGGCGACGAGCTGCCGGAGGCGATGGCGGCGAACGAACGGCCGAAAAACAAGATATCGATTTTCTCCAACGTCGACTATCTGCTCGGGAAGTATTCCGAGTGGACGGACAAGAAGAAGGCGGCCGAGGAGGACGAGCGAGCGGAGGAGAAGGACGCTGGCGCGCCGGCCGTGCGCGAAGACCAGGAGCCGGTGTCGGTGATATGGGAGGTCAACGGCCGCACCGAGCCGCACCGGGTCTGGGTCTACAAGGACGGTGCGCAGCCGACGAGCGGGCTTTCGATAAAGATCGACCGTTTCGGCGCGGCGAAGATCATGGCGGGAGACGAAGAATGACGCGCCGCGGCTTCACGCTGGTCGAGGTGCTGCTCGCGTCGGTCATTCTCGGTCTGGGGCTGGCGGCGATTCTGGTCTCGGTCTCCAACAGCCAGCGCATGCTGCTCGCTTCGACATATCTCGAGACCGCGCAGGAAGTGATGGATCTCGGCGACATGGCCTATCCGCTCTCCGACGTGCAGGATCCCGACCGCGATCTCGACGTCGGCGAAACGCGGGCGACGGAACTGTGGGACAAGATCGCCGGCGACATGCGGCTTTCGAGAGCGCAGGAGGAGCGGCTGCACGGCTACACGTGGGAACGCGAGTCGCTGAACCGCCAGGATGACGAGGAGTCGCGCAGCCGCCTCGGCGGACTCTACACGGTCAAGGTCACGGTGCGGTGGGGCGACGACCGGCGCGGCAACCACGAAGAGGAAAGCTACATCACGTTCTGGAGAAAACCCGAATGAACCGGCGCGCTTTCACGATGGTCGAGATGCTGATCGCCGTCTTGCTCGTCGGCGTGATAACGACGCTCGCCCTGCTCACGTTCAAGGCGGTGACGCGGGCGTGGCAGGGATCGGCCGAGTACATGGACAAGATGCAGCGGACCGATTTCGCGCTGACGCAGGTGATCTCGGGGCTCAGGAGCATGTACTATCCGCACGACGGCGGCCAGGACTACAAATACGGCTTCGTGCTGACCGACAACGGCGACGGGGAGGATCCGGACGATTCGGACGTCATCGAGTGGACGAAGATCGGCCCTGCGATCGTCGGCAACAGCCAGGTCGCCGACTCCGTCCATCGCGTGCAGCTGATGGTTCTCGAAGAGGGCGACAGAGACTGGAAGGAGCCGATCGAGATAACCGGGCTCTACGCGAGAATGTGTCCCGATTTCGCGCTGCTCGACCAGCTCAAGAACAAAGACAACGGCGAAACCGACTACACGCTCTCCAACGACGAACTCTACCAGCCGCTTCTGATCGCCGACGGGATAGTCGGTTTCGACTGCAAGGTTCTGCCCACGGCGGACGCGGCGTCGGAAGAGACCGACGAGCGGCTTTTCGAGGATGAATTCGACACGTCGAACGCGGTTCCGTACAAAGTGCAGCTGACGTTCCGCATCGCCGACCCCGAGGGAAGGGCGTACCGGTCGAACACCGCGCCGGTCATGCGAATCGTGCGCATACCGATCCACGAACAGTCGCTGGACGGCGCGATGACGCCTGAGGCCGAGGCGGCGACCGGCGAGCGCAATCGCCGTGACGGCACGAGAGGCGGCGCGCGAGGGGGCGGCAACCGGGGCGGCGGAGGAGCTGGCG
>JAGDAE010000190.1 GCA_017959645.1 Kiritimatiellia bacterium | reverse complement strand
TCACAAACCCTACACATTGTTCTTTTCACACGAAAATGCATCCGCGCTTTTCATCGCTCGACCATTCGCGAATATTACATTTTGGTCAGACCTGATTGTAACATTCGCCGCCTTGCAAACCCCGTCAACCGCCATATGAAATCGGGAAAGCGCCCATATAAAATCGTCCTTACCCCCTTATGTTTTGCCGAAACCCCTCATATGTTTTCCGGCGGGAGCAACGGCCGCAGGGAAGCAGATTACATCATCACCCAGAGCCAGTAGACGATTTTGATCTCTTTCGTCTCTCCCGGCATTAGGTCGAATTCCCAGACAAGTTCGCGCTCGACATTGGCACGTCCGTCGCGCGCCGGCAGGTTGCGCGTCTTGGCCGGGTCGAAGTCGCTCTCGACCAATTCGCCAGAGAAGACCTTCTTCACGTTCAATGTCGCAGGATCCTTGCGAAAGTTGCGGACGCGTATTTTCGCAGTCACTTCCTCCTTGCGGTAATCGGAGCCGTTGTAGCGGAACCGTTCTCCCGGAGCGAGCGACTCGATCTTGCTTCGCACGCCTTTGCCGTCGCTCTCCTCGTCATACCATCCCTTTACGCTCAACGCCTTCGTGATTCTCGTCAGCGTCTCGTCGCCGGGATTCGTCCACTTGCATTGCGCCTGGCCGACGATACGGCCGTCTTCGGCGATCTCGATCGCACCTGTCGAGAGCGGAAAATCGAACGGATTTTTGAACTTTACCGAGTCCCAGAGTTCCTGCTCCTGTCCATTCTCGACGTTCCGCTCCGGCTGCCCCCAGATGTTGCGGCTGTCGCCGATATGCCAGTCGACGATGCGTTTGACATCCGTCTCCTTGGCGCCTAGCGGCAACATGACGGTGGCGTCTTTTCCGAGCGAGAGCCGTCCGACGGGGCGATAGTGGACGTCAGAGCCGGATCCCGCCTCCAAACCCTCCGCTCCGTAGGCGGCAAGACTGGCGCCGGCTTTGAACTCGCCGGGGATGAAGCTGGCCACCTGCGACAGCGCGCCGGCTCTGGCCTTTGCGAGGAACCTTCCCGCGCCGCCAGACTCGGTTTGGCCGATCTCCTGGGCGAATTCGCCGATTTGCCTGTCGCCGATCAGAGCGTTTGCCCCGGCATAGAGGATGGACGGGAACCCAGAGATGAGCGACACGTCGACGTCCTGCCAGTCGGCAATTTCGTTGCGGATCTCGGCGCTCATGAGAAGAACGGCCCGATCGTCCCGGCCGAGCCTCAGCAGATAGGACGGCGCCCAGGCCGCGCCTTTGGTCAGATACCCGACCAGAAACGGCTCCTCGCCGCCCTCGAACCTCCAGTAACGCGATTTGCGCTCCGCACCGGTTTCCGGATCTTCAAGTCCCTTGCTGGACACCACAAGCGACTTGTCGACAGCGACGACCGACCCCGACGCGAGCCGGATGCGAAGCGATTCCTGGAGCCGGCTTTCAAGGCACTCGCCTTCGACGGTGAAGAATGCGTCGGAGGGCGTTTCGCCCGGAAGCGCGGACACGGTCACCGTCCTGTCCGGATTCTTTTCGGCGTCGGCCAGCAAAGCCCCGATCCGCGAATCGGCGCGGAACACGACCTCGACCTTCACCGGCTCGCGCACCGTCGTTACCTTGACCGGCGTCTGCGACGCATGCCAGAACGTGCCGTACGCGGGCAAGCACTCGGGAATCTCGACCGTCGCCACCCCGTTTTCTGGCGTTATCCTGCGAACAAGCACGACATTCCCGTTCTTGAACAGTCCGGCCGAGACGATCGGAGCCGGGTCGGGAGCGCCAAACGCCGTAGTCGCGGCGATGCCGCCGCAAGCAAGAGCGAGCATGCGTTTCATCTGCACAGTCCTTTCGTCAATATCGCATTTCGAGGAAATTTTCCGACTCTTCGATGTAGCCCTGCCGGATGAGCATCTTCATGAAGCGTTCGAGAGCGGCATGGCGTTCGCGTTCGTTCACCCGCTCGTCTCCGGACTGCTCGGCGGCCTTGAGCGCGAGCGAGGCGGGGCCGATAAGTTCTCTGACTTCGTCGGACGGCTCGTATGCGAACGACTCCCAGAGCCGTATGAAGCGCTCGGCCGGATCGTCGGTGGCGTTGGCTGCGGCAAGCGACTGCGCCGCCAGTTTCGAGCGCAAGGCGGCGACATCGGCGCATTTGACCCCCGGTCCGCCGCAGGTCGTTTCCGCGTAGCGCGAAGGGATGCGGCGTATCCAGATGTTGCGGAACGGAACGGGGTTGCCGTGGTCTTGCAGCGCGAGCGGTTTCGCGCCGCCTTTGGCGTGAGGTCCGGGTCGCGTGCACCAGCCGGTCGTTCCTTCCAGCTTCCAGTTGTCCTGCACCAGAACCCCGTTGAAAAACACCGTGAAGCTGCCGGGGTCGACGAGCCTCTCGCCTTCGTAGAACGGCGGATGGAAGACGATGTCGAAGCTCTGCCACTCGCCCGGTTTGCGCGCGGGATTGACCAGGCACGGATTCTGCCCATATACCGCGCCGGCCTGCCCGTCGGCGTAGTTCGCCGGCTTGAATGGGCTCTTCGACGGCGTTATGCCGTAGGAGTCGAGAATCTGTATCTCGTACTGCGCGTCGAAAAACAGCACACCGGAGTTGCCGAACCCGTCGGGATCGTCGAGCGGCGCCTTCCATTCGATATGGAGCTGGCAGTCTTCGAACCACTCCTTCGTAAGCGCCGGACCCGAACCCGGAGCGCAGACGAATTCG
The DNA here is from genome assembly GCA_017959645.1 of Kiritimatiellia bacterium. GTDB lineage: Bacteria > Verrucomicrobiota > Kiritimatiellia > RFP12 > UBA1067 > UBA1067. The sequence continues at coordinate 5,372 of JAGDAE010000190.1, read as the reverse complement.
CCGTCCCTGACCGTCCATTTCGTCGGCTCGCCGGAAGCGTCGACCCAGTTCTCGAGAACCGACTTCTCGGTTCCGTCGAAGAGCACGATCGCGTCGGAGGGTATTTTGCCCTCTTCGGCGGTTATCTTGACCGGGTCGGGACGGTTGACGTCGTGAACCGCCCAGGCATGGGTGAAGTCGGGCCGGTCGCCGGAAGGTTCGGCGATCACGGCAAGCGCCAGCACACAGAAGGCGGCGGACAATTGCATCCGGTTCATGCGAAGGCTCCTTTCTCCGCGTTCCAGACCAGCAACTCGCCGGGTCTGGACATGGCGGCGTTTCCCGTAAGCACCATTTCGGTGAGGCGTCCGGCCCATTCGAAAGCGCTGGTGGTCGGCGTTTCGGCGATGCAGGCGTTGACGTATTCATGCCAATGGCTCGGGGCGGCGCCTACTTCCGGAGGCGGTCTGACGGCGCCGGTGCGCTTGTCGATCACGCACGGGCTCACGCCGTAGTGCACCGACAGGAGCCACCCCTCCGTTCCCTCGACGACCCTGCCCTGCAACGGCAGCTCGCCGATTGGACTGCGGGCGAAAAGGTCGCGGGCGAATGCGGGCGGGAAGAATTTCGGAGCCGTTTTGATCGTGTACTTGCGATCGGCGAGATTGCCGTCGCACCATTCGATCTCAAACGGCCTTCCGCCGGTCGAAGGAACCCCGGGCATGTTCCAGACTATGTGCGACATGTGCGGCCAGTAGTGTTCCATCATGCCGGCCGGTTCGCGCGGTATCTCGGCGCGAAGCGAGACGGGTCCGGTCTTGCCCAGATTCATGCCGATCCACACCGGCGAAAGCAGATGGAGCGCCATGTCGCCGAGCCAGCTCGTTCCGAAATCGCGGAACAGCCGCCAGGCGCCGGGATGGTACGCGCCTTCGGAGTACGCCCGCCAAGGTGCGCCGGCGAGCCATTCGTCCCAGTCGAGCGTCGGCGGCGGGGCAGATTCCGGAAGCGGCCAGACGTGGCCGGCCGTCGTATGCCCGCCGCGGCACGAGAATATCCACACCTTCTCGACCTCGCCGATCATTCCGGACGAGATGCACGCCGCGCTCTGGCGGTCGCATTCCCATGCGGCGATCTGCGTGCCCATCTGGGTGACCGCGCATTTCGACGCGGCAAGGCGCTCGATTTCGCGGACGTCGGCGAGATCGTGGCAAAGCGGCTTTTGGGCGTAGACATTGAGTCCGCGCGAAAGCGCATCCTTTATGTAGACGGCGTGGGAATGGTCCGGCGTGGAAACGTTGACCGAATCGATCGCCGCACCCTCGGTCTCGAACATCTCGAGAGCATGGCGGTATATGCGCGCATCGGGGAATTTGCTCTTGGCGGCGGCGAGATATTCCGAATCGACGTCGCAGAGCGCGGTTATGTGGATTTCCGGATGCGAACAAAGCCCCTCGATATCGGCCCAGGCCATGTTGCCGGTTCCCACGCAGGCATGGGAAAGCAGCGAATTGGGGCTGCGGCGTTTTACGACCGCCGGGAAGCCGGCGACAGGAGCCATCGCGGCCGCCGCCGACAGGGTGCGCAGAAAACCGCGTCTTGTGGTTTTCATGTCATGCCTCCTTTTCAGATGAAGCCGGCCGCCAGCAGATCGGCCTCGCTGAGACCGCCTTTGGCGTTCCCGCCGGCGGCGTACTTGCCGAAAACGTCGCTTTCGATATTGAGCTCGTCGCCTGTTCGCCTAAAGCCCAACGTGGTTCCGGCGAGCGTCGACGGTATGAGATCGACGCCGAGGAAATCTTCGCCGAGAGCGGAGATCGTGAGCGACACGCCGTCCAGCGCGACGGATCCCTTGAGAACGGACTGCGCGGCGACGACGCGTCCGCAACCGACTATCATCTGGCGGTCGCGTCCCTTCAGGCGGATTTCGCGCACAGCGCCGGTGCAATCGACATGGCCCTGTACTATATGCCCGCCGAGCGGATCGCCGGCGAGAACCGCGCGCTCGAGATTCACCCTGTCGCCAGGCACGAGATTTTTCAGGTTGCTGCGCCGCACGGTCTCTTCGAGCACGTCGGCGGTGAACCGTCCGGCGTCGCGTTTCGCGACCGTGAGACACACTCCGTTCACGGCCACCGACTCGCCTTCGGCAAGCGGCCGCTCCCACGGCTCGAAAGCGAACTCGAGAACGAGGCCGCGTCCACGCGAGACGCGCTTTACCGAACCAATTTTCTGCACAAGCCCCGTGAACATCAGACCTCCTCCCCGCAAAAAACGAAACTGTCGGCGCCTCCTGCGAACCGGAACGCTTCGCCGATGCGGCGCGAACCGACAACAATCGGGGCGACGACCGAGATCCAACGGTCGACAAAACCCTGTTCGGCCATGGATCGCGCGAGCGAAAGCCCGCCTTCGCAGAGCACGTGCAGGCATCCCATGCCGCCGAGCTTCTCCATCGCCTCGCGGGGGCTACGGAAGACCAGCGTCGGATTCTTCCCGTCCGTGAAGACCCGCGCACGGGACGGCAGTTTTCCCGATTTCGAAACCACCACGCGGATCAGATCGCGATTCTCCCCCTCGTGCCACAGAAGCGACGGATCGTCTTTCCTTATCGTCCCGGCGCCGACCATTATCGCGTCGCAGCAACGGCGCAGATCGCCGGTCGCCGCGCGTGAAGCCTCCGACGATATCCATTTCGCGTCGCCGAAGCGGTCGCACGCCATGCCGTCCAGCGACATCGCGATCTTGACGGTCACGAAAGGAAGACCGCTTGTCACGTGCTTTGCGAACGGAGCCATCATGCGGCGGATCGTCCGGCACGCTTCGCACTCGCCAGACTCCTTCGAGAAATCAATGCACTCGATTCCGGCCCTCGCGAAAATGCGTTTCGCCCGCCCCCGGTTCGCCGGATTCGGATCCGGCATTCCGTACACCACCTTCTTCACGCCGGCTGCGATTATCGCATCGGTGCAGGCGCCGACGCGTCCGGGGCGGGAACACGGCTCGAGCGTAACGTACATCGTCGATCCGCGCGGAGAAACCCGGCAATCGGCGAGCGCGACGGTCTCGGCGTGGCTTTCGCCGGCGCGGGCATGGTAGCCGCAGCCGACGATTTTCCCGCCCTTCACGACAATAGCCCCGACAGGGGGATTGGGGCGCGTATGCCCCTCTCCTTTCGCGGCGAGGGCGCAGGCCCTGGCCATGAATTCAGCCGGCTCGGGCGATTTTCGCATATTTGTCGAGAATTCCGTTGATCAACGGACGGGACTTCGGCGTCGAAAACCAGTTGGCGAGATCGATCGCCTCGTTGATGACGACCGGGACCGGGACGTCGGTATTGCCAATTTCCCAGATTCCCATGCGAAGCACCGCCCTTTCCACCGTCCCGAGGCGGTAGAGATCCCAATTGTCCAGCAACCCGGCCAGCGTCTTGTCGATCGCCTTCAGACCGGAAAGCACGCCGGTCACCCGCTCTTCCGCGAAAGCACGGTGCCGCTTGCCGACCGTCCCCTCGACTCCGCCGTCTTCGGGGTCGAGATCGCCAAGCTCGCTCCAGAAGCCCGCCATGAATTCGCCGATGTCGTCTGGAGGATTGAGATCCGCCGCGGTCAGCATTTGTATCGCCCACTCCCGGGCCTGTCTTCGCGTAGTCGTCATTCGTGCGCCCCGGATCAATTCTTGACGGAATACGCGACCGGCAGATCGACCGACGAAGCGCCGATCAGAACCTTGGACTTGCCCTTCGCGACACGCCAACCGTTCTCCTTCTCGCTCCAGTAGCGGAAGTCGTCCTCGCCGAGTTCGAACGAAACCGTCTTCTCCTCGTCCGGCTCGAGTTCGACAGAAGCGAAACGGACCAGCTCCTTGACCGGCATTTCAGCACCCGGCTGCTCCGGCTTCGAGACATAGCACTGTACCACGCAGCGCCCCTTGCGTTTGCCCGTGTTCTTCACGCCGGCCGTGAACACGCCGTCTTTGGCCTTGCCCTTCGATATCTTGAACGTCGTGTAGGAAAGTCCGAAGCCGAAAGGATACTCCGGCTCGACGCCGAAATGCTCGAATCCGCGATATCCGACCCATATGCCGTCGTCGTAGGACTGCTCGGCCATGATGTCGGAACCCTTCCACGGTCTGGGCTCGTTGAACACGATTCCAGGATATACCTTCTCGCCCATGCGGTGGCAGGGCCAATCCTCGATTTTGCGGCCAATCGTGATCGGCAGACGTCCGGACGGGTTGATCTTGCCGAAAACCGCATCCAGCAGAATCTCGCCCGCGAATTCGCCCGGATACCACGTAAGCAGAATCGACGGAACGCTCTTCTTGAAGCTTTCGGTCGAGACCGCCGCGCCGGCCGTGATCGAGACGATGGTGTTCGCATTCGCCTTCGCGAGCTCGATTATCCATTCTTCCTGCGTCTTCTCCGCGCCGTCGACGGTCTTGAAGTTGAGATTCGGGCGATCATTCGGATAGATCATCCCCCAGCCGAGCACTTCGCGGTCGAGCGAGTGGTCGAGACCGCCGCAGTAGATCACCAGATCCGCCTCTTTCGCGGCCGCGATCGGGTCGGCGCATGCCTTGACGCCCGGAACGGAAACCGCCTCGTCGCTGTCCGCGTTCTCGAAGCGCATCGTCGGCGCCCAGACGACGTTGTCGCGCCCGAAACGCTCGACCGCCGCCATGAGCGGGGTTATTTCGCGGCCGGCCTTGACCGCGCCCGAACCTCCGCGGTATTTGAGGTCCCTGCCGTCGATCATCGAATGGTACTGGTCGGCGTTGGGGCCGGCGATGACGACTTTGCCGATTTTGGACTGGTCGAGCGGCAGATATCCGCGCTCGTTCTGCAGCAGCACCAATCCCTCCGCCGCCGCGCGGTAGGAAAGCGCGAGATGCTCTTCGTTTCTGAACGCCGCCTCGCAGCGATCCTGCTCGGCGCGCTCGGCGGGAGTATTGAAATCGAACGCCCCGACGCGGAACGCGAGACGCAGAGTGCGCCTGACCGCGTCTTCAAACCTCTCGCCCGAAATCTCACCCGATTCCACCTGGGCGACCTCGCGGCGGTCGCGCTCGCGGTCGATTCCGGCCGGGGTCTCCATCGAACTGCCGCCGTTGATCGCAGGAACGTCGTCGCGGTAGCCGCCCCAGTCGGAGACGAGCGCACCCTTCCATCCTTCTTCGAAAAGAATGCGGTTGAGCGCCCAGCTGTGGCTGGTCCATTCACCGCGATAGCCGTTGTAGGAGTTCACGAACGCCCAAGCGTCGCCCTCGAGCGCGGCGATTTCGAACGGCCGCAGATATATCTCCCGAAGCGCGCGGTCGGGGCAGTCGACCATGATCACGGTTCGCGCGAACTCCTGGTCGTTGAGGCAGAAGTGCTTCATGGACGGCGAGAC
>JAGDAE010000189.1 GCA_017959645.1 Kiritimatiellia bacterium | reverse complement strand
TTGATTGAAAAACGTGTATGCGAATCCGAACGGCGGCGAGTCTTTCGAGACAAGCCTGATCGTCCGCCAGTCGACGCCTCCGACCTCGACCGTATGCGGCGATTCCATCCTCAGCCCCTGCGCCGGCAGACAGAGTTCCGGACGGTGGATGGAGCTCTTGCTCTTTCCGCCGACGACGAGCGAAACGAGAAACCAGCTTCCGTCATCGCCGGTGTAGCGGCGCTTTTCGATACGGGTGTCTTTAGGAAGAACCTCGATCTCGGCGCTGGAGGGTTCGACCGCAGTCCATGCGTATCCGCCGATTTCCGGAAGCCGGACATCTGGAGCTTTCGCCACCGTCACAGCCGGCGTCGCCGCCTGGTAGAGCATGGCCGAGACGACGACAACGGCGGTCAGGAACGGTATGGCAAAATTCTTCATCCGCCTGCCTTTTAGCCTATTTTGGAAATCAGCTCGCCGGTGGCGACCATGAGCGAAATGGCGACCGCGAAAACCACATGCCCGGAATAGTCGTGGTAGAAACCGAGCGCGAATTCCTTCGACGCATAGTTGGCGACGAGACAGATGGAGAGGATGCGCATCACGTTGCCGAAAACCGCGAGAGGAACCGAGGCGGCGAAGAGCAGCGCACGCCCGAGCCACGTCTTCTGGGCAAAATATGCGTAACCCGCCGTAAGCGCCATGAGCGCAAACAGCGATCTAAGCCCGCTGCACGGGTCGGCAATGTCGATCGCGAACGAACCGCCGCCGGAATATATCATCGTTCCGCGCCGCACGACATCCGCGCCGAATCCACGCAGCACCTGATAGGCGGTTCCGCTCGCGAGAAGCCGCATATGCACCGTGACCACGTCGAGGAAAGTCGCGAGCGGAATACAGAAAAGCAGAAAACACGCCGGGAACGCGATCGCCTTCGCGGTGCGGAAGCCGAAGAATGCCCAAGGCACGCATATCGCGAGCCCGACAAAAGCGACGATCTCCAGACGCAGCTGTATTCCCCTGACACCGAGAAACCCGATCGCGAGAAAAGGCAACGCCGCCAGCAGACCGGCGGCGCTCGGTTCGCCGGCCGACGCGCGGATTTTCGCGCGCTCGGTCCACAGCACGTAGAGCGAGAACAGCGGCACGTACCACGCAAACGACATATCCTCCTGCGGCGTGCGGAAAACGTCCGGCGCGTGGTGCATGATCATCGCGCGGAAACCCCACGCCATCGACGCCATGGTGACGGCGAAAAGCGCGATTCTCGAATACTGCCGGACGTTCCGCATCAGAACACCACCCGCGAACCTCCCGAAGGAAACGACGATATCGCCGATATCCCCTTCGATTCCAGAAACGCCAGCACCGGCGCCACCGCCTCTTTGCGAACCAGCGCGATGAAGCTGCCGCCCAGGCCCGCGCCGACGATTTCGCTGCCGAGAACTCCAGGCATCGCGTTCAGCGCGTCGCACATCGCGTCGATCTTCGCCGTCGAACATTCGTACTTCCCGCCGCCGATCCGGTCGCCGTCGTGGCTTTCTTTCATCAGATTCCCAAGCCCCTCGTAGTCGCCGTACCGCAGAAGTTCGGTGCATTTTTCCGCGCGGCGGCACTCCTCTACCCCGTAGGTCGCGATATTCCTTACCGACCCCTTGAGAACCGCGAGGACCTTTTCGAGCTCGCCGTCCGGCAGCTTCGCGATATCGCGGAACTCCGGGAACGAATGCTCGGGGAAACGCCCACGGATGATTTCAATCGCCGCTTCGTAGTCTTCGATGCGCGAATTGTAGATTCTGCCCGCGCTCTCCGACTTCTTCGCCTTCTCTCCGGAATCGGCGATAACGATCGCGTAGTCGGGCGAGAACGGGAACGTTTCGCCGATGGTGAACGGCTTGAAGCCGAGATGGATGATCTTCCCCGGCAGCGAACATTTCATCGCCGCATGGTCGCCGGCGCCTCCGCGCGAACCGACGAACCATTCCCCCTCGCAGCACATGTCGACAAACGTGCGCGTAGACATGTTCAGCCCGTTCAGCGCCACGACCGCCTCGGCGACCGCGACCACGATCGTCGACGACGAAGAAAGCCCCGCCGCGCACGGAACGTCGCCTCCGACCGAGATATCCATCCCGCAAAGCGCAAAATCGGTCGAATACTGCAATCGAAGAACCGCGGATTTCACGTAGTTCAGCCAATTTCCTCGACTCGCGGCCAGTTTGGCGCGCGATTCGGCCCGGTCGAGAAACGCAAGCCAGTTTTTCGCGCACGGGTCGGAGCGGTCGGCACCATCAAGCTCCCGGGAGATCGAAAAGCTTCCTTCCGCGAACGCGCCGTCGATATTGACCGCACACACCGTGTCGTCGTCACGCGGAGAAATCGCCATGTACGTCGCCTGGCTGGTCGTCATTACGTTTATCGAGCCGCCGCGGTGGTCGATATGCCGTCCCATCAGATTCACCCGGCCGGGAGCGGACGTAAGCACCACCGGACGGTCGCCGAACCGCTCGACGAATTTTTCGAGCACCGCCCGCCACGGCGCGCATTCTTCGTCCGCGAGGCATTCGGACGCCTTGCGCATGAATTTCCGCGACATTTCTCGCAGCTCCGGCCGCGTCGAATATGTGAGCATTTCATCGGCGCACAAAACCTCGAAAGGCACTACCTGCGATTTTCTCGCGAACCATTCCAGGGCGTCGGTCAGATATATCTCTCCCTGCGCGTTGTCGCTACCGAGCGAACCTATCGCCTCCGTCACGGAATCGGCGTCGAAACAGTAAAGCCCAGCGTTGGCGTATTTTGAGAGCAGAATCTGGGCGGCGTCTTTTCCGAATCTGCGCTCGGGCACCGACGACAGCGC
>JAGDAE010000188.1 GCA_017959645.1 Kiritimatiellia bacterium | reverse complement strand
CTTTCCGGCGGCGAGCGCCAGCGCGTCGCATTCGCGCGGGCGCTGTATTCCAGACCTGAGGTCGTCCTCGCCGACGAGCCGACGGGCAATCTCGACGAGCGGTCGTCCCGCGCGGTCTGCGAGATGCTCGAAGAGCTGAACGGTTCCGAAAAGAGCGCGATACTTCTCGTCACCCACGATCCCGTCGTGGCCTCTTCGGCTTCGCGGGTGTGTTTTCTCGCAGACGGCGCGATAGCCTCTTCGATTCCGGCGAAGGAAGGTCCGGACGCGATCTCGAAGGCGTATCTGGAGAATTTCAGATGATGGCCGTCCGGCTGGCGCTGAATGGGATCTTGCGCGGCAAGGCGCGTTTTCTGTCCGCCGCGCTCGGCGTCGCCGCCGCGGTCGGCGCCGTCGTGTTCACGTCCTCGCTGGCGGCGACCAACGACCGCCAGTCGCTCGCGATCGCCGAAAGGCTCCTCGGCGAAGTCGAAGTCGCCGCCGACGCCCGCGTCGCCCGCTTCTCGCTTGACTACCGTCCGGACGGGCGGGTGATGCAGGGGCCGCCGATGGCGGCGACGGTGGCGACAAGACCGGGTGTCGATGGCATCGTCGTGACGAAAGCCCTCTTCGCCCAGCGTCGCCTCGAAGCCCCTCCGCCCGGCGGCGAACTCGCGCTCGTCGGCAAGAACGGCGCCTACCGGCTGAAGATTTCGGACGTGCTCGATTGGGACCGGCCTCTTCGCGGCTATCCGAACGCATTCGTCTCGCCGCAGACGGCCGCTGCCATCGGCGAAGACTGGCAGGTTTTCGGCGTCAGGACCGCCGCCGAGCTCGCGCCGATGTTCAAGACCGACGACGGACGGCGCATGGATTACGCGAAGCCGCTGATGCTGGCGGCGGCGGTTTTGACGGCGCTGGCGCTGCTCGTCAATTCTCTGCTGCTTTCGGTGGAATCCAACCGGCGCACGATCGCCGTTCTGCGCACGGTCGGCGCGACCGCCTTCACTGTCGTCGGGCTGGTCGCGGCGGAATCTTTTCTCGCCGCTGCGGCGGGATGGCTCCTCGGCGTCGCCGGCGCGGCGGCGTCATTGGTTGCGTGCGTGGCCGCCGATCCGGCCGGCTACCCGGCCGGCGCGGCATTCGATTCCGCGCGCTTTTTCGCGACGCTCTGTCTTCTGCCGCCGGTCGCCTTCGCCGCGATTCTCTTCGCGCTGCGGCCGGCGCTCTCGGTGCGGCCGATGGATTCCGCCGCCTTGCGTCCGCGCCGCGGCAGGCGGGGAATGGCGATCGCCTTCGCGTTCGGTTTCGCCTCTTTCGTCGCCGTCGAAGTATGGGGCTCGTCGCTGATGCGCGCGTTTGTCCCTTCCGCCGAGTGGCCTGACGCGATCGTCTCGCTTCTGCCGGGCGGCGTTTCGGCGTTCGATATCGGGAAGCTGCGCGACATTCCCGGCGTGCGCAGGATAAGCGAGCTTCTTCCGCTGCAGGTCGCGTTTCCCGGCGAATCTCCCCGTCCTGGCGACAGGCGCTCTCCGGCGCGGGCGATGGGGCCGAACGCGCTCTTTCTCGCCGCCGAATGGCTGCCTGATTTCAAGTTCGTCGAAGGCGACCGCGACAGCGCCGTCGCGGCGATCGCCAGGGGCGCGGTCGTGATTACCGAGATGATGTCGCGCGCACGCGGTCTGCACCTCGGCGACGAGCTGTTCGACGGACTTGCAATCGCCGGCGTGGTCGATCTCAATTGGCACATGGTTACGTCGCGCGGACTCGTTCGCGGGCTAGACGGCGCTCCGGTTATGACCGACGGTCCGGTTTTCGCTTCGTTCGACACCGTCGAGTCGCTAGACCGGCGTCCGGCCCCGATGGTAAAGATGACCCACCTCTGGGTCGAGTACGAACCGGAATTTCTCGAAAAGAACGGTGTGTTCAAGGCCGGCCGCATCGTCGAGGCCGAGATCGCTTCGCGTCTCGGGGCTAGCGAGGACTATACCGTGCGTCTGCACGCAAGGGACGAAATCGCCGACGGAACCCTCGCCCATGGTTCGGACTTGATCGGCCGCGCCGCCCGCGTACCTTTCGTGTTCCTTGCGATTCTCGCGATCGGATTCGTCGCGATGCTGGTCGCCGAGGCCGATTCCCGGCGACGCGAATTCGCGGTTCTGCGCGCGGTTGGCGCGACGAGGCCGCAGATTGCCATGCTGCTGGTGCGCTCGGCCGTATCCACCGCGGTCGTCGGCGTCGCGATTGCCGTCCCGGCGGGATCGCTCGTCGGCTGGCTTTTCACTCTGGTCACCGGCAGCGCCTGGCCGGGGTTGCCGAGATATTTCGTTTTCTCGGTCCGAGTTGTGCTGGAAGGGGCGGCCGGGGCGCTCGTTTTCGCTCTCGCTTTCGCCGTGCCGACCGCGATTTTCCTGATGCGCCGCGATGCGAAAAGATGATATAATACCGTCCGCCATGAATACGCAAAAACCATCTCTCTTTTTCGCCGCCGCTCTTTTCGCCTCCGTATGCGGCGCCTCTGGCGTCGAAGGCGCCATCGGCCGCGGCGCGGAATATCTGATCTCGTCCCAGTCTGCGGAAGGGTTTTGGAGCGATCCGCAGATGCCGGCGCTGACGGCGTTGCCGCTTTGGGCGCTTTCCGGCGCCGGCGTTGGGGCGGACGCATGCCGCAAGGCCGCCGGCTTCGTGCTTTCGACCCAGCGCGACGACGGCGGCTTCTACGTGCCGAAACCCGGGCGCGGCGGCTCGGGCCTCGGAAACTACAATACCGCCGTGTGCCTCTCGGCGCTCTTCGAGTCGGGGCTCGCGCCGGCCGGAGCGATGCTCAAGGCGCGCGAATACATCGCCTCTTCGCAGCTGTCGGGCGACGACACGATGGCCGGCGGGTTCGGCTACGACAAGATTTCCCGCCGCCGCTACGCCGACCTTTCCAACACCAGCTACGCGCTCGACGCGATGGCCAGAACCTCGTCGCTCGAAGAGCTGCGCCAGGGCGGCAAGAGGGTCGATATCGACTGGGACGCCGCAATCGCGTTCGTCGAAAACCTGCAGAAGAAAGACGGCGACGACGCCGGCGGCGCCGCCTACAACGAACGCACGCCGCAGGCGGGCAGCGAGACCAATTCGGCCGGACGCGTCTCGCTGAGGGCATACGGGTCGATGAGCTACGCCGCCGTCCTTTCGATGTGCAGCGCAAAACTCGACCGCTCCGATCCGCGCGTCAGAAACGCGCTCGGCTACTGCGAAAAGTATTGGACGCTGGACGAAAACCCCGGCATGGGCGGCCAAGGCCTCTACTACTACTACGACATCCTCGCCCGGGCGCTCTCCGCGGCCGGAGTGGACGAAATCGCCTCCGCCGACGGGCGCGTCATCCGCTGGAAGAGCGAACTTGCCGAAAAACTCGTCTCGCTCCAGCGCGACGACGGCAGCTGGGCAAACGGCAACAACCGTTTCTGGGAGGCCGATCCGGTGCTTTGCACGTCGTTCGCCATGATCGCCCTCGAACTTTGCCGGCAATGAACGGTCCGCTCGGACACTATCTCGCCTGCTGGGCGAAATTCAACGACTTCGGAGGGCGTTCGCGCCGCAGCGAATACTGGTGGTTCTTTTTGCTGAATCAGGCTGTAGGGACGCTTGTCGCCATAGTGTTCGGCAGTTTTGAGACGCTTTCGCTGTTCTACGCGATCGCCGTGACGCCGGCCGCCGTTGCCGCGCTCGTTCGCCGGCTGCACGATACCGGCCGCAGCGCATGGAATCTTCTCTGGCTGCCGGTTCCGTTCATCGGCATCGCCATCGTGATTTTCTACCTCTGCCAGGACGGTACGCCAGGCGAAAACTGTTACGGTCCCGATCCGAAAGAGTCGGACGCGCAATAGCCCGCCACCCCTTGAAAATCATAGGGCGCTTGCCGGGTTTTACAGGGGGAGGTTTGGGTTTCACACGAAAACCTCCGGCCGGGGACGCCTTGCGGCGCTTGGCTTCGCGGACGCGGCTTGGCAAGCTTGCGCTTGTCCGCCCCGTCCGCTCGCCCCGCGTCGTTGCGAGACGACGCGCCCGGCCGTCGGACACGAAAGCGGCCAAGGCCGACACGAAAGTTTTCTCGATGCACGAAAACGCT
>JAGDAE010000187.1 GCA_017959645.1 Kiritimatiellia bacterium | reverse complement strand
CGGCGTCGCCGTTGTAGTAAAGGCAGAAGCTGCCCGGTTCGTAGCACGGATCCGAGCCGTACTGGATAAGCCGCACGTCGCCGGGATTGTCTTCACGGGTGAAATTCGCCCAGCATTCGACCGTAAGCCTGTTTATTCCGCCGAGATTGAGACGGTAGTTGGCGTTGGCAGGCGAGCCGAAACCGGCCACGGCGGAACTTACGAATGCGGCTCCATTCGAATAGGAAACCCCCTCCTGCTGCAGTGTATGCCCGTTTCCTGAGCGGTCGGTTATGTAGTGCGTCCCCCAGTAGTCGACATTGTCGTCTCCGTCGTCAAACGGCCAATAGGCTATCGCGGCCGGCGCGATCTTGGTCGTGAACGAGAACGGATAGCTCGCATATTCGCCCGTTTTCTCGTTCGTGGCGAGAATGGTCAATGAATATGAAGTCGCCTGCGAAAGCCCGGTGAATTCAAGCGAAACCGTGCCGGTCTCGGTCACGCCGGAAGCGAATACGTTGGTCGCTCCGGACGAATCCACGTAATACAGATCGCAGCGCTCCGCCTCGTAGCCGAGCGACGAAAGCTCTACATTCACCGTCGCCGTCTCGGTTCCGACCGGGTTCACGAAAACTCCGGAGATTATCGGCGTGCTCGTGGAATATCCGCAGCTGAACTCTTCGGTGCGTTCGGCGACGAACTGCGACGGCGTAAGGCATCCCGAGCAGATTCTCAAATCGTCGATCTGGCCGTTCATGCGCATTATCGAGTTGTCGCGCGCGCCAAGATACAGCTTGTAGCCGGGCCATTCGATATCGGAAGACGTATAGCTGGAGTGGTCGGCGCCTCCCGCAAAAACGTTGACCTTGTCGATATACAGCCTGACGCACTCGACGCTGCCGGCGGAAGGGTTGAACACCACCGCGTAATGGTGCCAATCGCTGTCGCCGACCAGATTGACGCTGCCGGAGATTGTCTGCATATACCCGTACGGAGTCTTCCAGGTGACGAGAACCTTCCCGTTTCCGCCCTCGCTGAAATCGACGTAAAAACCGTAGTTGTAATTGTTGCAATTCTCCGAAAACTCGAGGAACATGAAATCGCCGAGCGAACTGTCGAATTTCGCCCAGTATTCCACGGTAATGTCGCTGTTCGCGCCGAAATTGAGAGCGGTGCCGACTTCGCACTGCGTCTGGCTGCCGTCGAGCGCGAGGCAGTTGTCTTCGGTGTCAGATACCGCGTGCTCGCCGTCGATGAGAATCTTGTATCCGTGCCCGGAAACATCGTTCATGCCGGTCTCGCCGAACGGCCAGTAGGCGACAATCTGCGAATCGAGCAGCGGCGCGGAACGCTCGGTTATGAAGTCCGCCGGGGCGAGAGCTTCGTTGGAAAGGCGTATATCGTCGAGTTCGCCGACGAATTTCATCTGGTTGTTCTGCCGCGACCCGATATAGAACGGCGGGTTGTAGAACGCGATCGGACGGTACAGGAACTCCCCGTACGGCTGATAATTCCACGGCATCTGCGCCGCCAGTTCGAAGTCGATATAGAGCTCTGCGCACGAAAGCCGCGTCACACCGTCGTACGAAACGGCATCGGCCGCCGGGTCTATGACAAGCGCGAAATGGTGCCACTTGCCGTCGGCGGTGAAAGCGGCCGATGCATTGCTGGCCTCGTAGTTTGCATCGTGGACGACAATCGCATTGACCGTGCCGTTGCCTTCGTTGTACGTCATGTTGAACGAATAGGTGTCGCTCGGGCAGGCGAACGCCGTCTCGATCAAAATTACCTCGCCCTCGTTGTCGCCGGCCGTTATCTTCGCCCAGAATTCCGCCGTCAGACTCGTGCGCCCATCCTGCGTTTCGTAGTAGTTCTGGAACGCCAGACGATTGTTGGCGTATTCCGGCGCACCGAAAAACGTCTGCGCGCCGCTCAACACCGCCGAACCGTTCAGTACCGAGACGCCGGCAAACTGCAGATTGTTGCCGTTGCCGGATTTGTCGGTGATGTAAGCGCCGCTTACATCCTCGTCGTCAAACGGCCAGTATGCTATGGTCTCTGCGCCGGCGGCCAAGGCCAGCATCATTGCGGCAAACGACATGGACAGTTTCTTCATTCGACTCCTTTCCTGGATTCCTGCTTGGAACTTATGTGCGTATTGTACGCTTTTTCCCCTCCGCTGTCAACTGCGGACGCAGGAATCGGAATACGGCGCAATTTGCCATAATAGTCGCGAAATGAGAAAACAGGTCTGACCTGTTTTCTCATTTGACACGGCTCGTTACCATCCAGTGCGAAGTAATCGCGAACGCTTTTTATCTACACGACTTCGATTTCGAAGCGACGCGTCAGCAGCGAATAATTGCCGCCCTTGCTGTTCGCCCGGTTTCCGAGCACCAGCGAACACTTGCCCGGCGGCACCGGATCCGTGAACCGGCAGCTCACGGTCTGGAGATCGCTGTCGAACACTTCCGCGCGGGCGAGAACCTTGCCGCCGAAACTCTCGAGCCAGACCCCCTCGTCCGGCGCATCCGGATCGATTTCGACGTTTATTCCGGCGATATGGATGACATGTCCGATGCCTACCACGCAACGACGCTGGAGATCGACATCCAACACGTCATGGATAGTGACCCGCCCCGGCGAAAGCACGTTGACCGGCTTGAGACAGTTCTTGAGCGCATCCCTGAGCTGCCGCCGCGCACGCACGCAACCTTGCATATACAGCCCCGATCCGGCCGGATCCGCATCTTTTGTCGGCAACGAACCCGACAGGCGCGGATAAAAGGACGCCAGCGGGAAATCGACCTGATTCCCAGCCTGAAGCTCCTTGACTATCAGTCCGGACAGGCTGTCGATGAAATATTGCGCTTCTGCCACGCCGACCCGGAGCTGGGCCGCGAACCGTTCCGCCAACCGCGATTCATCGACCCGCGCATTCGGAACCGTCAAGGCCTGAAACATCTGCTTGCCGCGCGAAACGACCGAGTCAACCGCAGTTTCACGCGCTTTCACAGTTATCGTATATACGCTATTTTTCATGGGCAATACTCCTTTTTCGATTTGTCGGGGAGAGTATATCATAAACTGACGGCAGTTGCAACCGAAACTGACGGCAGTTCGCACCCCAACTGCCGTCAGTTGACACCCCAACTGCCGTCAGTTGATACCCGAACTGACGGCAGTTGGACACCAATCTGCCGTCAGTTGACACCCGAACTGACGGCAGTTCGAACCGACCGCATTATAGGCAGTAATTTTCCCGAAACGGCAAGCCTTCCGGCCCACGTCAGTCTTTGCCGTACGGCATCGCCCACGGCGCGTCGGGCGCCTGGGCGGGACAGATTATGCTCGAATGCCAAACCCGCTTTTCCGGCGGCGGCATCTCGCGCCAATTTGAATAGGTTTGCGCCAGAACCTTGTCGGGATTGCGCGGGATGTTCAATTGCGCTTCATCGAACTTGTGTCTGCAAAGAGGGAACAAATCATCGTCGGTTATGCCATGATTCGACGTCCATGTATTGCCCGGCACGTAATTCCACACGCGGCACGGCAATACCATGCGCAAAATCCAGTTCGCGAAAAGCAGCTGGGCCAAGACCGCCTCCCACAAAAACGCCATAAGCGACGAGACAAGCAGATCTGCGGCGCCCCGGTGGGGACGCTTGCGCTCCTGCTCGGCCTTCAACCAGGCAAGACGCGAACCCGATATGAGAATATGATTGAGCCACTTCGGCAGGCGCGGAGATTTGCACAAGGGGAATATGTCTATGTAGATTCCCGACGGATTCGCCCCGGCGGTGTCTTTCTCCATGAAAAAAGACGATCGGTCGCGTATCTTGCTGACCGCCACGTGCGAACCGAAAAACTTCGGCAGTTCCAGCATCAGACTTTTGGGCAATTCGTTCTTCGCTATGCGGACGAACCTTTTGAAATCGTCATATGGCATGGCGACATCGACATCATCGTCCCACGGAATGAATCCATCATGCCGCATCGCCCCTATGAGCGTACCGAATGTCAGAAAATAGCGCAGACCGTGGCGTTCGCAAATCTCGTGAAAGACTTCGAGTATGTACAGTTCCGCCAGCTGGCATTGCCGCAGCACGCCCTCCCCTTCAAGTCTGCGGTCTTTCGCCTTTATTTCCATTGACTTGTCTTCCGTTCGATTTCCGACACGAGATAATCTATTGCCGGCGTCGGAACGCCAGCCTCTTTGGCGTACCTTTGTATGATCTTTGTCCCGCACGGCACATCTTCGGTGAAATACCTGGAATCGAAATCGGGAACCCAAAGACCGTCGTCTCGCCGTTTCCACGGGGCGGAGATCTTCTTCAAAGCGGCTATCGAACGCATATTCGCGGCAAGCTCGCTGGGCGAACCCGCATCGTAATGCTCCAGCGCGGATTCGTAGTCGCTCTCGGCGGCTTCCTTGGAATACGCTGCAAACGCCGCTCTTGTCTCGACATCCGCGCAAACATACAACTCCGCCGCCCAGTTTCCCCAATCGGCGTAAAACAATGGACACTCGCCATAGACGCCGCCGTCGCCGCCATCGAGCAATTCAAGCAATCTCGGCGGATGGAGCAAAGGATTGGAATTTGAAAAAGTAAAGGAAAGGAACGACGAAAGCATCGTCGCGCGGCATCCAAAACGGCTCTCGATAAAATCAACCCATTTGTCCGCGCTGCTCCGGTTCGACACCGCGAACTTGACCACCTTGCGGGTTTCGGCGATCCAGACCGACTTCCCGTACGAAATTGTCCGCGCGACATTGGGAACGCGCTGCAAACCGGCGACCTCGACCCCCTTTTCGCCCATTCGCTCGACTATGGCCTCCATTCCCGCCGGCGCGGGATTGAACAGAATGCTTTGTCCTGCATGCAAGCGACCGTCGATCGAAGCGAGGAAACCGTCGATCGCGAAGCGGGGAATCGAAATTATCAGAACATCGGCCTCGGAGACCATGGCGGCGTCATCGCCGGCCGTGACAACATTCGCCCCCTGACGCGGAACCTTGCCGTCTCCGCAGAAGCAGGAAATCCGATCGCTCCATTCCGCCGCGCGTCTGGTGAAGACAGATACCGGTCCGCTCTCGGCGAGCACCGCGGCTGTCGCATGGGCGATGTTGCCGCCGCCGCAGACGCATACTTTCATTCGCCTGCGGTTTCGTTCAAGCATATCCTCATGCCGAAATAGATGCTTTCGTTGTCCGGCGAACCATAGGCGTAGTACCGGAAATCCGATGTGCATTCGCCAGCCCGGTAGTCGATACTTCCGCCTCTGAGACAACGCCGGTCGCCATATTCTCCGCCAACCGGATCTGCACATTCGACGATATCCCATATCCCCCAGTCGAGACACCATTCGAACACGTTCCCGTGCATATCGTAAATACCCCATGCATTTGGAAGATACTCTCCGGCGAAAGTTATCGACTTGCGGCAGCGTTTGCCGTCACCGGCATTGCCGGCGAACCGTCCGAGAAGTTTAAGATCTTCTTCGGTGTCGCCGCCGTTGTTGTATCTCGAAGTCGTTCCGGCGCGGCAGGCATATTCCCATTGCGCTTCCGTGGGCAGATCAATCCCCTTCAATCCCGTCTTTTCCCTGAGTTTTCCTATTGTCGAACCGGGATCGACTTCGGCGGACTTCGGCCACATCGCCCCCCTTTCGCCGCCCCTGGCCATATTGTAGGAAATGCCGCTTTCGGGCTGCATCGACCAATCGGAATTGAAGACCGGGTCGAACTTCTCCATTATCAACCGCGGCTCTTTGCCGTGAATAAGATAGTACTGTTTTTTGGTAAGCTCGAAAACGCCGATGTAGAACGGCTTCGTGATTGCGACCATCGCGCGCGAGCACATCATGAACTCGCCCGGCTCGATCCGCCTCAAGACCAGCTTTTCCGTTTTGTATTCGTCGCTCCAGCCGCCTTTCGGAACCTCGTCGAGATACGACACCGGATAGCGTCCGGCCTCGGGGCCGCCGGAAAGATCGATCACGCAGTAGAGCGCGTTTTCGCCGGGCGCGCTTTTCGCCGTCGTGCAGCCGCAAAGTCCGGCCGCGACGATGGCGGCAGCCGCAAAAACAGATATGCTTTTCATGGTTTGCTCCTTAATGCTCCGGTCAATCGGCGGCGGGATCGAGATTGTCGGCCGGCAGCTGCGGCGTCGCCATCTTGATAAGCCGGTCGAGTTTTCTGTCGATTCCGTCCAGCTTGCGATCGATATCGACGATTTGCGAGCCGAGTCTGTCGACCTGATCTTCGATATCACTGGCGCGCTGGTCGATAAAATCCTTCACCGAACTCGTCCCTTCCAGGACGGCATCCCTGACATCCTTGTTGGAGACCCGGCCGCACCAGAACCACCACAAGAGCGCGAAGACGACGACGGCCGACAAAAGGCACAGTATCTTTTTCATCGTTTCTTTCCTTTCTCCGCCCCGGACGGAGCGGCTTTCGTTTCGAGCACCTTGCGCGCCCTCCATCCGCCCCAGACGAACGGACGCCACGGGGGGATGTTGCGGACGGTTTTGACGGGGTTGCCGTCCGCATCGAGGAAGGTCGCGTCGATCGCAAAGGACATGAAGAAGGTATGGATCGCGTTGCACCTGAGTATCAAGAGCCCCTCGTCCGGCCCGAGATCGCGCGTCCCTATGAGTCCTCTGGCGCGGTCGGCGAAGCTTCTCGCCACGCGCGCGCGCACATTGCCGACGTCGGCGTATTCGACGGTTTTCATGCGACGGCGACTATGACGGCGGCCACGGCCGAGAGGAACGCGAGAATCCTGCGAGTCGGCGAAACCTTTTCGCCGGGGGCGGCAGAAGCGACGTCGCGTCCAAGCGTTTTCGCCAGCCCCCTGAGCGCCAGCGGAAGCCGTCCCTTCGGCGTCGCGAGCGCGGACGCGGCGCCAAGCAGCGCAACGACCAGTACGATTCTGGCGATCCAGACTGCCATCAGGTGTAGCGCAGGACTTCGTCGACGGTGGTGTAGCCGTCGAGGATCGAGCGCACTCCGTCTTCGCGCATCGTGCGCATTCCCAGTTCCCTGGCCTTTTCGCGGATCACCAGCGTCGGCGCGCGGTTGTTTACCAGTTCGCGCAGCGGGTTGGACATTCTCAGATACTCGAAAACGCCCTTGCGCCCCTTGTAGCCGGTTCCGTTGCAGTTCTTGCAGCCGCGCCCGAAATAGAACGGCCGCCCGCCGATCTGCTCGCGCGTCATCTCCAGGCGCTCGAGCGTCTCGTCGTCTGGTTCGTAGGATTCGCGGCATTCGCGGCAGCAGGT
>JAGDAE010000186.1 GCA_017959645.1 Kiritimatiellia bacterium | reverse complement strand
GTTCGACATGTCCGCTTTCTTCGCGAAGGCCGATTTCAAGGCGTTCGCGGCGTGCGTGGCGAACGGCGGGCTCGTCAAGGGTCTGCTCGTCAAGGGTATCGTCGGCGTCGAGACGCGCACGTGGTTCGACAAGCGCGAGGCGTTCGTCAAGGAGAACGGCGGCAAGGGGCTTGGATACATTTCGTGGACGAAGGAAGGCGAGCTCAAGGGGCCGATCGCGAAGTTCCTGTCGGCCGGCCAGCTCGAGGAGATGAAGGCGCTCGCCAAAATGGAGAAAGGCGACGCGCTGTTCTTCATGGCGGCCGACGTCGACGAGTGCAACCGCCTTTCGGGGCTGGTCAGAACCGACATCGCCGATCACTTGACGAACGACATCCGCGAAAAAAACTGCTACCGGTTCTGCTGGATCGTCGATTTCCCGTTCTTCGAAAAAGACCCCGAAACCGGAAAGATCATCTTCTCGCACAACCCGTTTTCGATGCCCCAGGGCGGACTCGACGCGCTCGAGAACAAGCCGCCGCTCGAAATCGAGGCGTACCAGTACGATGTCGTGTGCAACGGAATCGAGCTTTCGTCGGGCGCCATCCGCAACCACCGCATCGACATCATGGAGAAGGCGTTCGAAATCGCCGGATACTCCAAGGACACGGTCAGGCAGAAATTCGGCTGCCTCTACAACGCGTTCAGGTTCGGCGCGCCGCCGCACGGCGGAATCGCACCTGGCGTCGACCGCATGGTGATGCTGCTTGCAGACACGCCGAACATACGCGAAGTGATCGCGTTCCCGATGAACCAGAAGGCGCAGGATCTCATGATGAATGCGCCCAACTACGCCACCGAGCAGCAGCTCAGGGAACTGCACATAAAGATTCGCGGAACCGGCGCCGACGTGGCCGGCGAAGAAGCGTGAAGGAACTCAAATTCACGGTGCTGAAGGCGTGTCCGGCCATAACGGCGGCCACGCTGCTGCTGTGTTTCCTGACGCAGGCGGCGGCAAAGCTCTTCGGCATCGAGCTTCCCGAGCAGGCCAATCTCGACTTCGTCCTCAGCCACGCTGGCTTCAACGTCCTGTTCATGAAGACGCTGGCGCTGATTCTCGTCGTCATGCCGGCCGTCGAAGAGACGATCTTCCGCTACGTGATGTTCTCGGCGATCAAACCGGGCAGGGCGTGGCTGGCCGCGGCGGTATCTTCGGCGCTCTTTTCGGCCTCGCACTACATCGGGCAGCCCTTCCCCGACAACGCCTTCGTCGCGCTGTTCTTCTTCGGCTATGCCCAGTGCATGCTTCTGCAGAAGACCGGGAAACTGCGCTTCACGATTCTCAACCACGCGCTGTTCAACCTCGTAAATCTCGTTCTTCTGTTCGCGTTTCGCGGCTGATGAAGGTATGCCTAGATACGTTCGGCTGCCGGCTCAACCGGGCCGAGGCGCTCGACGAGGAAGCGCGGTATCTCGCGGCCGGCTGGGAGACGACCGGGCGTCATTCCGAGGCCGATCTGATCGTCGTGCGCGGATGCAGCGTGACCGCGCGCGCGCAAAGCGACTGTGAAAAACTGATTGCGCACATAAAGAGAAAGTATCCGGCGAAACGGCTCATCGTCCGCGGATGCCTCGCCGCGGCGAACCGCGGCGGCGAAGACCGCATCCTCGAAACGCAGCTGAAGGCGAAACGGATTCAGGAGATTCCGGTTCCGTCCCGAACCGCGCGCGCCTACCTGAAAGTCCAGGACGGTTGCGCCGGGAAATGCACGTTCTGCATAGTGCCCAGATTCCGAGGCAATCCGGTCTCGACCGATTTCGCGGCAGCCGTCGACCGTGCCAAGCGCTTCATCGACACCGGCTACCGCGAGATCGTGATAACCGGGTGCAATCTCTCGGCGTATGCTTGCGGCGGCAGAAAGCTGCCGGAGCTTCTGGCGGCGGTTTCGGACCTGTCGCCCGAATGCCGCACGAGAATCGGGTCGCTCGAACCGTGCGCGGTGGCGAAAGACGTCGTCAACATCATGTCGGAGCGGGCGAACGTCTGCAAATTCCTCCATCTGCCGATCCAGAGCGCCTCGCCGGGAATGCTCGTCGCGATGCGCCGTCCATACCGCGTAGCCGACATGGAGAAACTCGTGGTCGAGGCGCGCCGGCGCATGCCCGACATCGCGATCGGATACGATCTGATGGCCGGATTCCCCGGCGAAAGCGAGATCGATTTCGCGGCGACGAAGGGATTTCTCGCGCGCGTCCCCTTTTCGAAAGCCCACGTCTTCCCCTTCTCCGAGCGCCCTGGCACGATCGCCGCGGCGCTGCCAGGAAGGATTCCGGTGCAGGTGCGCCGGGCGCGCGCCGGCGAACTCGCCCGGATTGCCGACGAGAACCGTGCCGCGTTCGCGCGCAAGTTCATCGGCAGAACCGTCGAAATCGTCGTCGAAAGCGAATCCGAAATCGCGGGCTGGACCGCCGAATACCTGTGGTGCAAAGCGTCCAAAAGCGCGCTTTCGCAGGGCGGCCGGAAGTTCGGGCGCAAGGGCAGGGTGAAAATGCGGGTGAGTTCGGTCGAAAAGCACATCCTCTGCGGAGACCCAGTCTGATGGCCGGGGAAACAGCCAAGACGGAGGCGGTGTGCCTCGACATTCGCCCGTGGTCGCAGACCAGCCACGTGACGAAATGGATTACCCCATCCGGGCCGCTGACCACCATCGTAAAAGGCGCGGTCAGACCGAAGAGCGCGTTTCTCGGACAGTACGACCTGAACTACACGTGCGAGATTCTCTACTATCTGCGCTCGCGGGGCGATACGCATGCGCTTCGCGAGGCGTCGCCGGTCAAACTGCGCGAACGGCTACGCGACGATTTTAGGACGCTCGCGCTCGCCGGCCATATGCGCCGGACGATCGCGGAATTGGCGCCGTCAGGCCCCGACGCCGAAGAGTGGTTCGAGACTCTCGACTCGTCGCTCGACCGCCTCGCAGAGGGTCCGAAGACCGCGACCGGACTTCTGCGGATCATGCTCCGGTTCGAGCTGAAAACGCTAGCTTTGGCGGGTCTCTCCCCCGAGATTGAAGCCGAAAAAGGCGTGTTTTCGCTGAGAGGCGAGCGAAAAATGGCGATTCCGCCCGAGGTCGCGACGTGCATACGCAATCCGCTCGCCGAAAAAAACTTCGAGATTCTGGTAGACACGGCGAGGGCGATTGGTGTATTCTATCAATTCCATCTGGACTGCGCCCTCGACGCGAGACGCGTTGCCCTCAGGATGATTTCTAACCAAAACCAAGGAAAACAAGCAGATGAAAATTAAGTTAATCGGCGCCGCGCTCGTGGCGGCCGCCACCTTCGCCGGATGCAGCAAGCCCGACACGGTCGCAGAACCAGCAGCCGGCGTCGCCGAAGAGCCCGCAAAGGACCCCAACGAAGTCGTTCTTTCGGTAAACGGAAACGAACTGACGCGCGGCAAGATCGACGCCGACGTCGCCACGATCGTGGCCGCGCAGGGCGACAAGATACCGGCCGAACAGCTGACCTACGCCAAGCGCATGTTCGCGAACCAGATCGCGCAGGGATTCCTCTACAACACGATTCTCGTCGCCAAAGCGACCGAACTCGGCTACGAGATCACCGACGATGACGTCAAGGAGCGCGAAACCGAGTTCCTCAAGGCGACCGCCGGCCAGCCCGACGCGCCCAAATCCATCGAAGAGGCCGCCGAGAAGTCTCCGCTCGGCAAGGAGCGCACGCTCGCGGAGTTCCGCAACGGCATCCTGATCGACAAGATGATCAAGGGCGAAGCGATCTCCAAGAACGCGAAAGACTACACCGCCGAAGCTCAGAAGATCGTCGACGACATCAAGGCCGAAAACGAAAAGGCGGCCGGCGGCGACGAGGAAGCTCTGAAGAAAATAAACGAACTCAAGGCGATCCTCGACGGCGTCGCGGAAGAGGAAAAGGCAGGGAAGTTCGCCGAACTAGCGAAAGAGCATTCCGCCTGCCCTTCGTCGTCGAAAGGCGGCGATCTCGGAGAGTTCACACACGGCCAGATGGTTAAGGAGTTCGACGAAGTGGCGTTTTCGCTGCCGGTCGGGCAGATTTCCGATCCGGTCAAGACCCAGTTCGGCTATCACCTCGTCATGACTACCGGCAAGACCGAAGCGACCGAGGCGACGGACGACAAGCCGGCCGCGCCGGAGAAGGTGCGCGCGAGCCACATTCTCGTCAAGGTTCCCCAGACGCGCGAAGTCCCGGACATCGACACCGTTGTCGCCGGCCTGAAGCGCAATGACGAGCGCAAGATCGTGAACGACTACGTGATGTCGCTGGTGCGCGCGGCGAAAATCGAGGCAGCGGACGATTTCAAGCAGCTTCTGCCCCCTCCCGAAGAACCCGAAACGGTCCCCGTTGATTCCGCCGAATAATTATGATATAATACGCACCCGTTGAAAGGAAAAGCAGAAAAATGAGCCAGCACGCATCTCTCAAGGGTTCCGGCAACATAACCTCGAAGCGCAACGTTCTGAAGCGCTTCGAGCGCGTCAACCTTCTCCAGAAACGCGGAGAATGGAAAGAAGGTAGCCGCGGACTCGGCTTGAAGAAGACCAAGCCCGAAGCATAAGGGATTTTCCCTAGTCTGAAGAAACGCGTCCGGACTCCTTTGGCCGGACGCATTTCTTTTGCCCCGCCGGCACAGCACCAGCAGACTCCCGGGACTACCGCACGAGATTGGCGATGCGCTTCGCGAGACCGGGCAGACCGGGATCTCTCGCACCGCAGGTAACGAACGCCTCGAAGCGGTCTTTTCTCCCGGCGATCCAGCGACAGGCGTCGTCAAGATCCGCGACAAGTTCGGCGTTTTCGAGTTTCGCCGCCAGTTCGCCGGAATTCACCGACCGGTCGGCGGTTCCGCCGGCGTCGTAGACCGGCAGCAGAAGAAGCCGGTCGCATGGCCGGACTACCTCGTTGAACATGGCCGCGAGCGCGTCAAGCATCTTCCTGAGCGGCGCGTAGCCGTGCGGACGCCACACCACGCAGATTCCGCCCGGGTGGCGTTCGGCGAGAGTCATCCACATCGCGCGCAGTTTCTCGGGATTGTGCGCATAGTCGTCGTAGACGTTCGGGGCGTGGCGCTGCAGACGCCGTTCGACGCCGCCGAACGAGGCCATCGCCTCTCTTGCCTGCTTCTCGTCGGCGCCGAGCAAGACGGCCATGCGCACGGCAAGCGATTCGTTCTGGCGCATATAATCCTGCGGGCGGTACACTTCGCCGCGCGCGTCGACGACCGGTCCGGAAATATCTTTCACGAATGCGTCGAAAACCGCGTCCATCTCCAGCTTCGAATAGTGGTCGGCCGAGGCGTTGGTGACGATCGCCGCATATGGCGAAAACTCGACCAGCGATTTGTCGCTCTCGTCGACTTCCGCCACGGCATAATCGCCCTTCCCGAATCTTACCGCCCCCTCCCAGCCGGGCACGTTGGCGCCGTTTACGCACATCGGGTCGAACCCGCACTCGGCGAGAATGTGTCCGAGCATCGCGGTAACGGTGGACTTTCCGCAGGTTCCGGCTACCGCAACGAGCCTATAGCCGCCGAGCGCGCGCGAAAGCGCCCTTGCGCGGTGGATGACGGGAATACCCAACTCCCCGGCCTTTCGCAGCGCTGGATTGTCCGCCTCTATCGCCGTAGAGACCACGATTTCGTCCACGGTCGCGTCAACTCCGCTGCCGTCGTCGGGCAGGCATCTGATGCCAATCGATTCGAGAAACCGGATGTTCGCGGTTTCGAGATTGCGGTCGGCTCCGCTCACATCGTCGCCCAGCCGTTTCAGGGCGGTGGCGAGCGCACTCATGCCGACGCCGCCGATTCCGAGCAGATGGCGCTTCACCGCTTGCCGCCGCCGACAGTCTCGGCGATATTGAGGTAATACGCGCGAATGCGCTCGTAGGCGTTGATGATATCGAGTTCAGCGAGAACCCTGATCGCGGAACCGGGATCTTCCGGCCCGACCTTGCCGAGCTGTATCTTGCGGCAGTCGCGGATGAACTCGTGGATCGCGCGGGACTCGTTCTGGACCTGCCTGACGTCTATCGACGGACGCGGCGAGCGAATCCACGGCGATACCCTGAACGCGAAAGCGGCGACGCGGTCGTGCACCGAAAGCAGCAGTCCGCGCGATTCTTCAGACATCTTCTGGTTCTGCTTTCTCAGCCGCTTCACCGCCTTGAGAACCGCCGCCGCCTCGTCGGAAACGCTCTCGAGTTCGTCGGTGAAGCGCAAAAGCCGTTGCGCGCGCTCGGCCACGGTCTGGGCGAGACGCTTGGACATGATGCCGCCGAGAAACTCGGTAATCTCGCGCTGCACCTTGTCGAGAATATCCTCGCGGTGGACGATATGCGCCTCGCATTTGTCGTCCGACTCGCCGGCGAGCACCAGACGCGCGCACTTGAGCAGATCGAGATTGCTGTCGCGCATGAACGCGACCTCCTGCAGCGCCTGGTCGCAGGCGATCACCGGCGATACCCGCGCGCCGATCCGTAGCACCGAAAGATGCGGCTTTTCGTTCTCGGGCTGCTTGACGATGCGCTCGATCAGCCGCGCGAACGGCTGCACGAACGGGAAGAACAGAACGCCGCGGCAGCATGCAAAAACCGTGTCGGTGACCGCGATCGGCGCCATTATCGTCGCGGGATCGGACCAGTTGGGGAACAGGCTCTGGCCGACTTTGACGAAAAGCGGAAAGAACGGCAGAAACACGATCGAACCGATCAGGTTCGAAAGCGTGTGCGAAAGCGCGGTGCGGCGGGCGTCGGCGGTTCCGCCGATCGCGGCGATCCAGCCCGTCGCGGTCGTTCCCACGTTGGCGCCGAAAAGGACCGCTATGGCCGCTTCGTAGGCGAGAAGCCCCTGCTGGGCCAGGGCCATCGCGATCGCGATCGTCGCGGCCGAGCTTTGTATCACGGCGGTCAGCAGCATCGCGCACAGCGCGATCGCGACCACCCCGCCGACGTTGCCGGCGTCCATCTTCGTGAAAATCGCGGCGATGTCGGCGTTCTGCTTGACCGGCGCCACGCCGGCGGACATGAAATACAGCCCGAGGAAGACCAGCCCGAGGCCGATCAGCGTAAGGCCGAGATTGTGCAACTTCTCGCTGCGCAGAAAGAAATAGAGCGACCCTCCCAGCGCGAGGCCGACAAGCCCGAGCAGCTGCGGATCAGGGGCGTAGGCGATTATCCACACCGTCGCGGTCGTGCCGATGTTCGCGCCGATCAGCACCGAGAACGCCTGCGGCAGCGTCATGAGCGCGGTGGACACGAACCCGACGAGCATCACCGTTATTATCGACGACGACTGGACGATCATAGTCGATACGATTCCGGTCCCCACGCCGATGATGCGGTGGCTGGTTGCATGGGACATGAATTTGCGCAGACTCCCGCCGGCCGTCGCCTGCAGCCCTTCTGAGAGGTGCTTCATGCCTAGAAGGAAAACGCCCAGACCGCCGAGCACGGTCAAGACGATCAGCAGAACGTCTTTCACAGGAAGAATCCTCCAACAGCAAGCATCGCGCCGAGCGCCGCGAGAACCGAACCGCACGCGACACGGGCGCGGGACAGCAGCCATCTTGCCGCCGTCTCCATGCGCCATGGATAGAACATGCCGTACATTCCTGCGACCGCGCCAGCATAGGCGGCGGCCACGAACACGTGCACGTACGCGAACCCCGACACCGGCACGAGCAGGCGGGTCGTCTTGAAAAGCTCGGCCGGTATCAGCATCAGAATCGCGCACAGCGCGCGCACCGGCAGATTCTTCGGCATCCAGATCACGGTGAGATACGTCAGAACCGCCGCCATCACGTATACCTGCAGAGGGAAGCGCTTGAGCAGCATGTCGAACACGTCGATCCCTATCGTGTCGCACTCGTAGGCCGTCCAGAACCAGGCGACGGCGGAAATCGCGGCCGCAGCGATTTTCGACACGAAGAACCTTTCGGTCAGGGAGACGGTTTTCTCGCCGCAAAACACAACGCCCCCGCCGTAGGCGAGGAGCGGCAATCCGAGAATAAGACCCCAGAAGACGATCATCTGCGATTAAAAATGGAGGTGGGAAGCGGAGTTGAACCGCTGTAGACGGATTTGCAGTCCGTAACCTAACCGCTCGGCCATCCCACCTTTTCGATTCGGTTGCGCGTATTGTATCATTTTTCGGCGCCGTCTGTCAAGTGCGGCGACACTAAAATCTGACCCCATGCCCGAATTCCTTGCCGCTTCGCCGAAATATCCTCAGACGCAGGCATCGCGGCTAGTCGGACAGAATCTTCCGCGGCAGCGAAACCACCGCTTTGCGGACGCCTTTCGCGGATGCAAAAAGCTTGACAGGATCTCCGCTTCCTCCGTTGCGCCGGATCACGACGGCCGCCTTTCCGAAGTAAAGACGGCGGGAACCGACATCGGCAAAAGACTGAAGATCGGAATGGGAAGCGTTGGCGGCGGCGACGATCTCGCCTGGGCCTTCAAGCGAAAACTCCACCAGATTGTCAGCCAGCGGCAACGCGATGCCGTCTTCGTCCACGATTTCGACTTTGACGAACACAAGTTCGCCGTCCGCCAGCGCCGGCTTTTCAGGCGTGAGCCGTATCGCCGCAGCCTTGCCTGCGGTTTTGCGCGAGTCTTCGCCGATCGGATGCCCATTGCGATAGGCGATGACCTTTATTTCGCCTTCTTCGTACGGCACTTCCCACGATAGCCGGTAGCGCTTCTGCGACTCGAAATAGTCCGCATCGTCGTTCCCGGCTATGCGCGGCGCCACAGCCGCCTTCTTCGCGCGTCCGAGCGATTCGCCGTTCAGGAAAAGTTCCGCTTCGTCGCCGGAGGTATAGCACACGACCGTGATTTTTTCGCCTTCGCGCCCTTCCCAGTTCCAGTGCGGCAGCAGATGCACAGTCTCTTTGCGTTCGTTCCAGCGCGAACGGTAGAGATGGAAGCGGTCTTTCGGAAACGCGAGAAGATCGCAGATTCCGAAGTAGGAGCTGCGCGACTGGGCCACCTTCGGGGTCGGCTCGCCGAGATAGTCGATTCCCGACCACACGAACTCTCCGCACAGAAACGCATCACGCTCGAGGCGGAGCCACTCGATATCGGTTATGTCGCCCCATCCCGGCGCAGTCCGGTCGTAGCCGTCGATATCGGTTCCGGCGCCGTAGTCGAAAGGATTCGCGGTGATTTCGGCCGGATAGTATCCGTTGCTCGAGAAGCATGCGCAGGATTCCGAATACATCACCGGCTTTTCCGGATATTTCTCGCGCATCGCCATATAGCGCTCTTTGTAGTTCCATCCGGTGAGATCGAGCGCGGCGTAGTCGCCTCTGCCGACCGCCTCGGGGAAGCAGCATCCCATGCCGACCGGGCGGGTCGGATCTTCGCTCCTTACCGCGTCGGCGTATAGCTTCACGCGTTCGGCGTTCGTCCCCCAGCTGTAGACCTGATCCTTCCCCTCCCACGGATGCGGAGCGCCATCGGGGGCGATTTCGTTGCCGATCGACCACGTGACGACGCAGGGATGGTTGCGGTCGCGGCGGACGAACGCCTTCAGGTTGCGGCAGACGAGCTCGTCGGGATTCTCCTCGCGTCCGGCCTCTTCGCAAAGTCCGGCCGTGCCGTCCCATTTGTCGAAGCATTCGTCCCAGACGATAAAGCCCATCTCGTCGCACAAATCGAGCAGTTCCTCGGCCGGAGGGTTGTGGCTGGTCCTTATCGCGTTCACGCCCATGTCTTTCATGATTTCAAGCTGGCGGCGCATCAACCCTTTGTCGAACGCCATTCCGACCGGTCCCAAGTCGGAATGCAGATCGACGCCGCGTATCGGCAGGCGGCGGCCGTTCAGCCGGAAGCCGTCGTCGGGAGTGAATTCGGCCTTGCGGATTCCGTAGCGGTAGGTCTTGCCGCAGATTTTGTATTCGTAGAGGTGCGGATTCGCCACATCCCACAAGACCGGATCGGCAATCGCGAATTCGTCGGTCACCGGCGAAGACGACAGCGGCGTCATGTACTCGACGCGGACCGTTGCACCTGTCGGCGACGCGACCTCAGCCGTTATTTTGAGCGAACCATAGAGCATGCGGTCGTCCATGTCCTCGACGACGAGTTTTACGTCGCGGTAGATTCCGGCGCCGGGATACCACCGGCTGCGATGCCGCGAAGTGTCGACCCTGACGGCGAGAGTGTTGCTTTCGCCGAATTTGAGTTTGGATGATATGTCGACTTCGAAGCCCATGTAGCCGTAGTCCCAGCCGCCGACTTTCTCGCCGTTCAGATACACCTCGGGCGACGCCATCACGCCGCCGAAGCGCAGCGCGACGAATTTGCCCTCCGCCTCTTTTGGCAGCGACAGGGAGCGCCGGTACCAGCCGACCCCGCGCCACGGCAGTTTGGCCGCATGTCCCTCGGGGCAGTCGGGGTCGAACGGGCCCGATATCGCCCAGTCGTGCGGCAGTCTGACCTTTCGCCATTCCAGCGACGGGTCGTCGAGCGCCTTGTCGACATGCTCCACGCGCTTTGCCGGATTGGTCGACGCGGGGAAGGTTTCCTTCCAGACCTGCGCGAAACTCCAGCCCTCGCGCAGAAAGAACTCGCCCTCGAGCGGAGTCTTCTCCGCCGCGAGAACGTCGCGCACTTCGCGTTCGATCGCCGCCTTCGTCTCCGCGTCGGGCGCGACCACGTAGCCGCGTAGCTGGTACGGCATCCACCCCTTTGTCCACGACGTGTCGCGGAACGGTTCGTCGAACAGTTTCGCGTCGGCGAGCAGGTCGTCGGTGGTTCCCGCGCGCGAGTCGGGCCCTTTCGAATAGAGCGCCGGCTTCTCGCTCTCGCCGTTGTTCGCGTAGACGTATTCGCCGCCCCACGGATCGGGGACTATCTTCTTGACGTACGGTCCGTTCCAGCCCTTGATCTGCGGAGTGATCGCAACGAGAGCTTCGAGCGAGTCCGGATACCTGCCGACATGGTAGCGGTAGCGTCCCGCCGCGAGCGCGAGCGCGTCCAGCGACTGCCTGGCCTGGATCGCCGCTTTCGACTTTCTCGCCGGGCCGCCCTTGCCGGCGACGGAGAGCACGAGCGAGCCGAGGATGGCGAGAGCCAGTATGACGACGGCGTAGAACACGACGCCTTTTTTCATCTCCGGCGCGCGCATGCCGAGTTCCGCCTTTTTCTGTTCGTATTCCCTGGCGATCGCCTTTATCGCGGCGT
>JAGDAE010000185.1 GCA_017959645.1 Kiritimatiellia bacterium | reverse complement strand
GCCGGCCCCGGCGCCGCGCTCGGCGGCGACCGCCACCGCGCTGTCGCCCGCGCCGGCCAACCGCCAAAAACCGATCTTGTCGGCGCCGACGCCAGACTCCACCGCCGAAGACGGACGGAATGCGACAGGATTCTCCAGCATGAGCCGCGAACCGCGCAAAGGTCTGGAAACAGGATGATCGTCGAGTTCGCACGCCACCGCGCCGGTTCCGGCAAGCGCACCGGACGGCGCAGGTTTTTCGTCCGAAAGCCGTATCCCCCAGGCTGGCAGAAGCGAGAAAGCGTAATCCGCCGAATCGAACATGGCGAGCAGGCGTCCGCCATGGCGCAGATAGGCGTCGAGCCTGTCCGATTCGTCGCGGGAAAAGGCATATTCGGGACCGGCGACGACGACAAGCGCGCAGTCGGAAGGTATCCGGTCTTCGGCGGCAAGATCGAGACGGGCGTTGACGAAACCCTCGCGGGAGAGATCCCGCGCGATGTCGCTCATGCCGAAAAGACCGTAGTCGTCGAAACCGATTTCGCCATGGCCGGCGGTCCAGTACACCATCCGCCTTTGCGGCGGCGTCGTGAGCCGTTGAACCGACGAAGCGCAGCCGCGCTCGTCGAAACCGTCGTCGATCGGCAGAACGACGCGCCGGTACCCCTTCTCCCATACGACCGAATTCCCGGGAACGCCGGAGCGCGACAGCCTCCCGGCTTCGCCGACGTTCCAGTTCGGATCCACGAAACGCAGCGCGATTCCCGCACCGCCGAGCATCGACGATTCATAGGCGAACGCGCGCAGAACCCGGTTCACCTGGCGGAAACGGGCATCGCCGCGCGACATGAAGCATGTCGCCGATATCTCGCCGCCGGATTCGGAAAGAATGTCGCGCGTGCGGTCGGAAAGTTCGAGTCCTCCAGCGAGCGCATCCGCCCTGATGTCGAGACGGAACGCGAGCCTGGAGACGAGAACCGCGAGAACGAACGCGAGCGCGATCGACGCGCGCGTCGAGAATCGCAGGCCGGCCGCCCGCCGTCCCTGAAGACGCATGAGCGCCACTGTTTTCGAAGTAGCGAAGAGGCAGAAGCCGGTCATCGCCGCGTAGAACGCGATCGCGCCGGTCGAGACGCAGCCGGACGCGAAATCGACGACGTGCGCGTCGAGAGGCATTTCTCCGAAAGCCGAAGGCCCGCGCGGGTGCAGCGCCAGCAGCGCGTACCATCCGCAGCGCGGCAGCGCATACGAAACTAGAAACGAAGAACACGCCGCCACCGCCGCCGACGGGAACACCGCGCTCGCAAACGATGTCAGCGCGCACCACAGAGCCCCTTGCATGGCGAGGACGAAAAACGCGCCGAGAAACAACCATATCCCCGATACCGCGGACGGAGCGACGAACGTCAGCGGCACCATCGTCGCGGCAAAGACCAGCAACAGCGAAAGCAGCATCGATTCGCACGCGCCGAGAAACTTGCCGACCACGAGACTGCGTTCGCGCACCGGAGAAGACAGCAGAAGATCGATCCTGCCCGATTTGCGCTCTCCGCTCCAGAGGCCCATCGCCAGAAACGCCGAAAGCGCCGGCAGAAACCTGGAGACGCCGAGCGCCCATACCGCGGAAAGCGGCATTTCACCTCCGTCGGCAGCTTTCAGATCGAGCGTGAACGCGGCGGCGCAGACCGCGACGAACAGCGACACGATCAGCGCGGTGAGATATTTTCCCCACGCCTCGCCGAGAGTGCGCATGCGGGTTATTCTCGACGGCGTCATGCTCCCGCCTCCCCCGAAAGCGCGCTTTCGACGCGGGCGGCGAGAGCGGACGCGTCCGCGCCGGCGGCAGGAATCGCCGCCGAAATCGTTCCGCCGCGCAAAACCAGAAAGCGCGTCGTCCATTTCGCCATATCGGATATCTCGTGGCCGGTGGCGACGACCGAGGCGAACGCCGCCATCGCCGAGAGAATCTCGCCCATCGATTTGCGCATGTCGACATCGAGCCCGGAAAGCAGATCGTCGAGCAGCAGGATGCGCGGTCGCAGCATGATCGCGTCGGCGAGTGCGACGCGCTTTTTCTGTCCGGCGGAAAGCCCGCAGATGCGGCGGCCGAGAATCGGCGAAAGCCCGCACATGTCGCTCGCCTCCGAAAGCCGGCGGCGTATGCGCTTCGAAGGCTCGCCTTTGAGTTTGGCCCGGTAGACGAGATAGTCGCGGGCCGACATGTCCTCGTACAGGGCGATGCGCTCCGGAAGATACCCGACGTGCCGCCGGTAGACGAGCGGCTTCGCGGCGATGTCCTTTCCGTCGAGCAGCACCGAACCGGAATCTGATGTCGTCAGCGTCGAAAGAATGCGCATCAGCGTCGTCTTGCCGGCGCCGTTGGCGCCGACTACGCTGACGATTTCGCCCGGAGACGCGACGAACGACACTCCGCGCAGAATGGAGACGTCGCCGTACGCAAACGCTATGTCTCTCGCCTCAAGCATCGGCCGGAATTTTCCGTTTCCCCGCGGCTCCCGCGAATTTCGCGGGATCTTTCATGTTCGGCCCGGAAAGCGAGAACTGGTAGTCTTTCCCCGGCAGCACGGCGTTGAGCACGATGCCGGCGAGCGCGCCGACGGCGAGACCGGACAGCGCAAAACCGACACCGCCGACCGAAAACCTGACGGCGCCGGCCGAAGAAAACGCGATGCCGAGCGTCAGCACGAGAATGACGGCGGCGATCAGCATGTTGCGGCTTTTGCCGAGATCGACCTGCTGTTCGACAAGATTGCGCACGCCTACCGCGGAAATCATTCCGTAGAGGACGAAGCTCACGCCGCCGATCGTCGCCTGCGGAATCGTGCCGATGAAGGCGGAAAACTTCGGACAGAACGACACCGCGATCGCGATGCATGCGGCGATGCGGATCACGCGCGGATCGTACACCTTCGAGAGCGACAGAACGCCGGTGTTTTCGCCGTACGTCGTATTCGCCGGCGCGCCGAAAGCGGCGGCGAGCGCGGTCGCGAGACCGTCTCCGAGCATGGTGCGGTGAAGGCCGGGATTCTCGAAGAAGTTGCGCTGCACGGTCGAGGAAATCGCCGAGACGTCGCCGACATGCTCCATGATCGTCGCGAAAGCGATCGGAACCACGATGCAGAGCGCGGTCGCGAGCAGCCCCTTGTCGCAGTTCGCGAACGCCGGGAAGACCGTGTTCGACCACTGCACCGGCAGCCCGATCCAGGCGGCTTCCCTGACGGCCGTGTAGTCGATTTTGCCGGCCCAGCCCGCAGCGCCGAAAACGAGGGCGGCGGCGTAGGAGCAGATGACGCCCATCAGAATCGGAATTATCCTGAGCATCCCCCTGGCGAACACCGAAAAGCATATGACGGCGGCTATCGCCACCAGCGCGACCGGCCATCCGGTGGTGCAGCTGTTGACCGCGACGGGAGCGAGGACTAGGCCGATTCCGACGATGATCGGACCGGTCACCACCGGCGGGAAGTATCTCATCACAGTCTTCACGCCGCAGGCCTTGACGAAACCGGCGACGACGAAATAGACCAGCGCCGACGCCATCACGCCGATCGACGCGTACTGGAGCGCGGTCCCTTTGGATAGCGTCTCGTAGCCCTCGGTTCCGCAAAGCCCGGTAAGCGCGAAGTACCCGGCGAGAAACGCGAACGACGAACCGAGAACAGCCGGCACGATCCGTTTGGTGAGCGCATGGAACAGCAACGTGCCCACGCCGGCGAAGAACAGCGTCGCGGACGGCGAAAGCCCGGTCAGAACCGGCACGAGAATCGTCGCCCCGAACATGGCGAACATGTGCTGCACCCCGAGAACGCCCATCTTCGGAATGCCGAGCGAACGCGCGTCGTATATCCCGTCGGAAGCGTACTTCGCGCGCAGGCGGGCGACGGCTACGGCGATGGCCGCCGATTCGGACTCGTCCACGATCCCGTCGGCGGATACGGCGACGAGCAACTTTTTGAACTCGTCGATATCCGCATCCCGCCACGCCAGCGGTTCGAGAAGGCCGATGAGCGCCTTGGCCTCGGCGATATCGCATTTTCCGTCGGCATACACGAACTTGCCGATCGCAGTAAGCAGAGCCGACATCCGGCCGCCGCCGGCGAATGATTCAGCCATTGTCCCGTTCCTTTCCATGAGATTACCTGCCGTCGTATCTGACGAGTGTTTCGACATCGTAGCGCGCAAGCGCTTTTCCGCGCGCGTCGTAGCCCGCAAGCTCGATCGGGAAAATCATTTTGACGACTTCGCCGCCGAGCCGTTCGACCAGCCGAGCGGCGGCGGCGGCGGTTCCGCCGGTGGCGAGAAGATCGTCGACGATGACCACTTTCTCCCCGGGACTGACCGCGTCGGAATGCATGTGCAGCGTCGTGGTCGCGTATTCGAGTTCGCACGTCTCGGAAATCGTGGCGCGCGGCAACTTGCCCGGTTTTCTCACCGGAACGAACGCCTTGCGGAAGCGGTCGGCGATTGCCGCGCCGAAGATGAAGCCCCGCGATTCCGGCGCGGCGACAAGATCGAATTCGGTCTCGGCGAGTATGCCGACGATCTTGTCGAGCGCCAGCTGGAAGCCGTCCGGGCTTTCCAGGATTCCGGTGACGTCGCGGAACAGGATTCCCTGCTTGGGGAAATCCCGAATCGCTTTCACGTAGCTTTCGAGTGTTTTCATATGTTTACATCAGAGCGTATTTGGCGACAAAAAGTGCGGAGAGCACGTACATTATCCAGTGGATGCGCTTGAAATTGCCGGCGAGCGCGTTGATCGCCGTATACGAAATCACGCCGGCCATTATGCCGTCGGAGATCGAATACGTGAACGGCATCGCCGCTATCGCGAGAAACGCCGGAACCGCCTCGCCCGCGTCGCGCCAGTCGATATCCGCGCACGAGGAGAGCATCATGTAGCCGACGATGACAAGCGCCGGGGCCGTGGCGAACGCGGGTATGGCGAGGAATATCGGCGCGAAGACGACCGAGAGCGCGAAGAGCGCGGCGGAGACGGCGGCGGCGAGACCGGTTCTGCCGCCGGCCATCACGCCGGAAGCCGACTCGACATAGGTCGTCGTCGTCGAAGTGCCGAGCACGGCGCCGACCGAAGTCGCGATCGCGTCCGCGCAAAGCGCTCCGGAGATTCGCGGCAGCTTGCCGTCCTTGGTGAGGAAACCGCCTTTCATCGAAACGCCGATGAGCGTGCCGAGCGTATCGAAAAGGTCCACGAAAAAGAACGCGAACATGACGACGAAAAAGTCCAGCGACCTGACGAGCGTCCAGCCGGTCCGCGCCGACCCGCCGCTGCCGTGGCTCCAGTTCGACGGATCGAACAACGCGCCCACGGTCGCTCCGAATTCCCTGAATGTGGCGGCGATGTCGCCGGTGGCGAAACTCGGATAGGTCGAGAAGAAGCCGGCGCCGGGATCCGGAACGTAGACGCCGAGCGCCTGCGCCGCCATCCCCAGACCCCACGTCGCGAGAATACCGAGAAGTATCGCGCCCTTCCAGCCCTTCACGAGCATGAATCCGGTGAGAATCGTTCCGGCAATCGCGAGCAGCGCGGTGATTCCCTGCGTATGGAAATCGACATTCCTGAAGCTGACCAGACCGACGAGCGTCGCATCGTTGTGGACGATGATTTTCGCCGTCTGCAGCGCGATGAAGCAGATGAAAAGCCCGATGCCGGCGGCGACGGCCCGTTTGAGCGCAAGCGGAATGGAGTTGAAAATCCCCTCGCGCACCGGCGTGAGTGACAGCGCCAGGAAGACGAGTCCTTCGACGAACACCGCGAGCAGCGCGAACTGCCAGCTGTAGCCCATGCCGAGCACGACTCCGAAAGTCAGAAACGCGTTGAGCCCCATTCCCGGCGCGAGCACGAACGGATAGTTCGCCATGAACGCCATCAGGAGAGTGCCGACGACCGCGGCCGACGCCGTGGCCAGGAACACGCCTCCGCGCGGGATTCCGACCATCGAGAGAATGTTCGGGTTGACGGCGAGGATGTACGCCATCGTCATGAACGTCGTAAGGCCGGCGACGACCTC
>JAGDAE010000184.1 GCA_017959645.1 Kiritimatiellia bacterium | reverse complement strand
GACGTCGTCGTTATCTCCGGTTTCGACGGCGGCACCGGCGCGGCGCCGCTCACATCGATGAAACACGCCGGTCTTCCGTGGGAGACGGGTCTCGCCGAGGCGCATCAGACGCTGATCGCGAACAACCTCCGCGACCGCGTGAAGCTTCAGGTCGACGGGCAGCTCCGTACGGGGCGCGACATCGTCATAGCCGCGATGCTCGGCGCCGACGAGTTCGCGTTTGGCACCTCGATGCTCGTGGCGCTTGGCTGCGTGCAGTGCCGCAACTGCAACCTCAACTGCTGCCCCGTCGGCATCGCCACGCAGAAGGAAGACCTGCGCAGGAATTTCGCCGGCAGACCGGAACATCTGCAAACGTATTTCCGGTTTTTGGCCGAAGAAGTGCGAGAAATACTCGCCGGTCTCGGCCTCGATTCCCTTGCCGAGGCGCGCGGCCGCGCCGACCTGCTCGCTGCCAAAGAGGGTTCGCGCTTCGACTTCGCCGATCTGCTGGCGACTTCCGGAAGACTCCGCGCGGCCGGAACAGCGGCGGAAGCGCCGGCGCGCCCGTCTGCAAATCTTGCGGACGGGAACTACGATGCGCGCGAGCTGATCGGCGCCGTGGAGAAAGGCGAAACCTGCCTCGAGCGCACCATCGCCAACAGCGACCGCTCCGTCGGCGCGGCGCTGTCTGGCCGTCTCGTGTCCGGCGCCGCTCCCTGCAGACGCGACGTGACAGTGCGGTTCACCGGCGTCGCTGGCCAGTCGTTCGGCGCGTTTCTTGCAAAGGGCGTGACGTTCAACCTCTTTGGCGAAGCCAACGACTACATCGGCAAATCCCTGTCCGGCGGCATCATCACCATCCGTCCGCCGGACGACCAGACCGCCAGGCCCGAAGACAACGTCATCGCCGGCAACGTGATCGCATACGGCGCCACGTCAGGAGCGATTTTCATCAACGGTCTTGCCGGCGAGCGCTTCGGTATCCGCAATTCGGGCGCGACGCTCGTCGCCGAAGGCGTCGGCGACCATGGGTGCGAATACATGACCGGCGGCGTCGCCGCCATCCTCGGTCCGGTCGGAGTGAACTTCGCGGCCGGCATGACCGGCGGCGTCGCCTATGTCTACGACGAGACCGCGACTCTCGATCTCAACTGCAATCTCGATTCCGTCGACCTTTTCCCGGTAGAGGAGGGCTCGGCGGACGAGAAAGCGCTGCTTGAGTTGATTGAAGAGCATATTTCGCGCACCGGCTCGCCGAAAGCGAAGCGGATCGCCGGCGACTGGGCGAATTCGCGGCCGAGGTTTTCCAAGGTGCTGCCGGTATCAAGCAAGCTGTAAAGGAGCGGAAAAATGGAATCTCCAGTCCGGCGCATCGTCGTTCTCGACTATGGTTCGCAGTATACCCGCCTCATCGCCCGCCGCGTGCGGGAGCTGCATGTCTATTCCGAGGTCGTGCCGTTCACGGTTTCAGCCTCGGCTCTCGGAGAAAAAATGCCGGCCGGGATAATTCTTTCCGGCGGGCCGTGCAGCGTATTCGAAAAAGGCGCGCCGTCGATCGATCCCGCGATTTTCGGGATGGGAGTGCCGGTGCTCGGAATCTGTTACGGGATGCAGCTCGTCGCACAG
Source organism: Kiritimatiellia bacterium (assembly GCA_017959645.1). Taxonomy (GTDB): domain Bacteria; phylum Verrucomicrobiota; class Kiritimatiellia; order RFP12; family UBA1067; genus UBA1067. The sequence goes on along the minus strand of JAGDAE010000184.1, from coordinate 8,801 downwards.
ACGCTCGGCGGCGAAGTCGTGGCCGGGGAGAGGCGCGAATACGGCGAGGCGGAACTGAAGATCGAGCATCCGGGTGCGCTTTTCGCCGGCGTGCCGGAAACATCGGTCGTCTGGATGAGCCACGGCGACCGCGTCGCCAGGCTTCCGCCCGGTTTCGAGACCGTCGCCTCGAGCCAGAACTGTCCGCACGCGGCCGCTTGCGACGCAAAACGCCGCATTTACGCCCTGCAGTTCCATCCGGAAGTGGCCCATACGCGTTTCGGCGCAAAGATGCTCGGCAATTTCGTCTTCGGAGTATGCGGCTGCCGTCCCGACTGGGACATGGGCGCGTGGATAGAGCGAACCATTGCCTCCCTGCGCGAGACGATAGGCGGCGAACATGTAGTGCTCGGGCTTTCGGGAGGTGTCGATTCTTCCGTCGCCGCCGTGCTGCTCGACCGGGCGATAGGATCGCGCCTGCACTGCATTTTCGTGGACAACGGGTTGCTGCGCAAGGGAGAGGTCGAAGAGGTGGAGGCGATGTTCAAGGGAAGGCTCGGCCTCGATCTTACCGTCGTGCGCGCGGCAGACCGGTTCTATTCGGCTCTCGCCGGCATCGAGGATCCGGAGGCGAAACGGAAAGCCATCGGACGGGAATTCGTCGACGTCTTCGCCGCCGAGGCGCGCAAGTTCGGCTATTGCAGATTTCTCGCGCAGGGTACGATCTATCCGGACGTGATCGAAAGTTCTTGCGCGGCTGCGGGCCCGTCCCAGACCATCAAGAGCCACCACAATGTCGGCGGGCTGCCCGACGATCTGAAGTTCGAACTGGTCGAGCCGCTCAGAGACCTTTTCAAGGACGAGGTGCGCGCGGTCGGTCGGCTTCTCGGCATGGACGCGCAGCTGCTCGACCGCCAGCCGTTTCCGGGTCCGGGTCTGGGCGTGCGCGTACTTGGCGAGATCACCGGCGAGAAGGTGCGTCTGCTGCAGGAAGCCGACGCCCGTGTTCAGGAAGAAGTCCGCAAACTGCCGGACTATGGACGGATATGGCAGTCTTTCGCGGTTCTGCTGCCGTGCCGCTCGGTCGGCGTCATGGGCGACCGCAGAACGTACGAATATGCATGCGCTATCAGATGCGTCGATTCGATCGATGCGATGACGGCGGACTGGACGCATCTTCCGTACGGGACGCTGGCGGCGATTTCGAACCGCATAATCAACGAGGTGCGCGGCATCAATCGTGTCGTATACGACATCTCGTCCAAGCCCCCGGCGACGATTGAGTGGGAGTAGCGGCGATGCCGGGCGAAATATCTGAGGGCAGACGGCCATGAAGATTGCGGTTGGACTTTCCGGCGGGGTCGATTCTGCGGTCGCGGCGCTCCTTCTCGCGAAAGCGGGGCACGAGGTGGTTGGCGTCACGATGAAACTGTGGAAGGACGGACGCTACAAGGGAGGGTGCCGCGATGCATGTTTCGGTCCCGGCGAGGCCGAAGACATTGCCGCTGCCGCCGTCTTGGCCGGGAAGATAGGAATCGATTACCGAGTATTCGACTGCGCTGACGAATACGAAAAGATCGTGGTCGACTATTTCAGGCGCGAAAAAGCGGCCGGCAGGACGCCGAATCCGTGCGTCGTCTGCAATCCGCGCATGAAGTTCGGAATACTCCCGGGGCTTGCGGCGCGGCATTTCCGGTTCGACCGCTTTGCCACGGGGCACTACGCGCGAATCGTCGGCAGTGGCGGCCGGTTCGCCGTCGCTCGCGCGAAAGACGAATCGAAAGACCAGAGCTATTTTCTCTGGGGGCTTTCGCAAGACCAGCTTGCCCTCGCGATGTTTCCGCTCGGGGAGCTTGCCAAAGCGGAGGTTCGCAGAATCGCCGCAGAGACCGGCCTGCCCATGGCTGAAAAACCCGATTCGCAGGACTTTTATTCCGGAGATTGCGGCGAGCTTCTCGGCGAGACGGCCGTCCGCGACGGGGAGATTGTTTCGACAAGCGGCAAGACGCTCGGCGTCCACCACGGATACTGGCGCTATACGGTCGGACAGCGCAAAGGCCTCGGCGTCGGCGGCGGGACGCCGTTCTACGTTCTCAAGGTCGATGGAGCCGCAAACAGAGTCGTGGTCGGAACGCGGGAAGAGGCGGTCCGCACCGAATTCCGCATGACACCGTCGAATTGGATGGCTGTCGAACCGACGCAAGACAGGATAGAGGGATTTGTCAAGATACGTTCGACCGGGGCTCCCGTCGGCCCGGCAACGCTGGAAAACGGCGTCGTGCGCGTACCGGGCGGCATTTTCGGTGTCGCGCCGGGGCAATCGGCGGTGTTCTATTCGCCTTCCGGCGCGATTCTGTGCGGCGGCGCGATTGCCGGGCAGGACTGATGCGCCGGGCGAGATAGATTTCGCCTATGGTGCCGTTCTGACATTTCCGATTATGTTTGGTCGGCCGCCGTATGATACAATGACCGCCAATATGGGAAAGGAAGATACGGTCTTTGGCGCGCTCGACGCGCATTTCTTCGCACCGCTGCGCCGAAAGCGCACGCGGCGCGTCGGCGTCGAGCTGGAATTTCCGGTTTGGAACCGCACGCCTGGCGCCGCGACCGATTTCTCCGCCGTCCATGCGGCGACGGAAGAGTTTCTTTCGGTTCATCCGTTTCCCCGGCAGGTGCGCGACGACGAGGGCGCGATTTACCGGGCGTCGGATCCCGGCACGGACGACGAACTTTCTTTCGACTGCTCCTACAACACGCTGGAAATCTCCTTCGGCCCTGCGGAGAATCTGGGTGCGGTGCGGCAACGCTTCGCTTCGTATTTTCCGGCGTTGCAGAATGCTTTCGGACGGCGGGGACACGCTCTTTCGGGCATGGGGATAAATCCGCATTGGCGTGAGAACCGCGCCGATCCCATTGGGAACGGACGGTACCGGATGCTTCTCCACCATCTGAAGTCCTATTCCAAATACGGCGGATCGCCGCGCTTTCACAACCATCCTGATTTCGGGCTTTTTTCGTGCGCTTCCCAGACGCAGATCGACGCCGACGAGCAGACGGCGGTATCCATCATCAACGCATTCAATCTTCTGGAGCCGTTCAAGGCCGTATTGTTCGCCAATTCGCCGTTCGGCACGCGCAACGAGGTGCTGTGCGGGCGCGACAGTCTCTGGAGCAGAAGCCTTCACGGGCTCAATCCGCACAACTGCGGAATGTACGGCGTGAAGATCCGTTCGCTTGCCGACATCGCCGGCTATCTCGAATCGACGAGCATTTACTGCGTCGAGCGCGGAGAGCGCTATATCAATTTCCCGCCGGTTCCGCTCCGCGACTATGCCGGAAAGGAAACTCTTGCCGGCGAATACTGGGACGGCGACGCCGGGCGCCACCGCGCATGCACCTTTTCGCCGTCGCCGGCGGACGTGCGCTGGCTGCGGCCGTTCAAGTTCGAAGATCTCACCCAGCGCGGGACGGTGGAGTTTCGCTCGGTCTGCCAGCAGCCGGTCAGGGAGGCGTTCGCCGCGGCCGCGTTCCATGCCGGGCTTGCAGAGCGCGTGGACGCGCTTTCGGAACTGCTGGAAAACGATACCGTGCTCTACGGGCACGGCTACGGCGCGGATGAGTTGCGCGGTCTGGCGATTCTCCGGGAATGGCCATCGTTCATAGACCGCAAGGCCCTGTCTGCGCAGCTGCACCGCCTGCTGGATCTCGCGGAGGAAGGGTTGAGAATGCGCGGAAGCGGTGAAGAACCGCTGCTCGCGCCACTGCGCCGCCGCGCCGACACGCTCGAAAGCCCCGCCAGGGAGCAGGTGGAAAGACTTGAGCGCGGCGAGACGATCGAGTCCGTCGCCGACGACTACGGTGCGTTTGGAGATTGACTATGCCGGGCATGATAGATTTGGACGATCCCGCGATACGCCCCTTCGCTTTGGAGGGGAAATTCGGCCTGGAGCGCGAGGCGCTGAGGGTTGCCGGCGACGGGCGCATGGCGACGACCCCGCATCCTTTCCCGTCCGACCATCCGCGGATAGTCCGCGATTTCTGCGAAAACCAGACGGAGATCAATACGGGCGTGCACCCGGCGGCGCGAGAAGCGGTGAGGGAACTGGAGGCGATCAACCGCATGATTATCGAGCAGATCGCCGGAAACGGCGAGCGGTTGTGGACGAATTCCAACCCGCCGCCGATTGACGACGAGTCCGAAATAGTCCCTGCGCGTTTCACGGGTGCATACATAGGGAAAAGCGAATATCGAGATTATCTGGCGGCAAAGTACGGCAAGCGTCTGATGGCGTATTGCGGGATACACGTGAATTTTTCCTTTGGCGAAAGACTGGTTGCGGCTGCGGCGAATGGGGCGACATCGCACGAGTCGCTCCGCGAGTTTCGCGACGAACTGTATCTGCATGTCGCCTCGCAGTGCGTCAAATGGGGCTGGGCTATTGTCGCGCTTACGGCCGCGAGCCCGCGCGGCGGGTACGCGAGCGTGAGGTGCTCGGAAAAGGGGTACTGGAATCGTTTCGTGCCGCAACTGGATTTTTCCGGCGTGCGGGCATACGCCAGAAGCATCGCGCGGTACGTGCGGGACGGACTTCTCATCGCTCCGAGCGAACTCTACTACCCGGTGCGTCTCAAGCCTCGCGGCGCGAACAATCTTCTTACGCTGGTCGAAAGGGGGGTGGTCCACATCGAGATACGGTGCGTAGATCTTAATCCGCTAACCGGCGGACTCGTCGACGCGCGCGATGTCGAGTTCATCCATCTCTTCCTGCTCTGGTGCGCGGCGCAGGAGCGCGAGACGCTCTCGGAGGAGCGGCAGATCGCGGCGGCGGGTTGGTTCAAGGCGGCGGCGCGGCTCGATTTCGACTGGAGCGCCGTCGGGGAGCTTCTGGAGCGCATGGAGGAGCGTTTCGCGCCATCTGCCGGATGGCCTGCGGAGGTGCAGCGCATATTGGCCTTCGAGGCGGAGAAGGTGTATTCGCCGGAAAAGCGCTATGCATGGATGGAGGCGTGCCATGTGTGAGCTTTTGGGCGTGTCGTCGAAAGAGCGGCGAAGATTGAATGATATCCTGCGGGAGTTCTATTCGCACGCGGACGCGCATCCGCACGGATGGGGCCTGGCGACGCTGCGTCCGGGCGAAGCTCCGGCAATCGAGAAAGAGGCGGTCGCGGCGACGGCGAGCGCGACGCTGGGGAGCATTCTCTGCGAGCCGATAGAAGAGAGCGCGCTTCTCGCACACATACGTCTTGCCACGATAGGTGCGATGGAATATGCCAATTGCCATCCGTTCACGGCCGCCGACAATTCCGGGCGGGTATGGACGCTTGTGCACAACGGCACGATGTTCAACGGCGCGGAACTCAACGGATACATCGGCATCCAGTTCGGAGAAACGGATTCCGAGCGCGTGCTGCTGCACCTTGTCGCCATGATCGACAGGGAGCAGATCCGCAAAGGGCATGCGCTCGGAGAGAAGGAACGGTTCGGCGTTCTTTCGGATGCGGTTGCCGGGCTGTCGAAGGGGAACAAGCTCAATCTGCTCGTTTTCGACGGCGAGTTCATGTATGCGCACGCGAACTTCCGCGATTCGCTTCACTATTCAGCGGAAGGCGGCTGCGTCGTGTTCTCGACCCGTCCGCTGTCGCATGGCGAATGGAAACCGGTGCCGTTCACGCGGCTCGTCGCGGTCAAGGACGGCGAATTCGTCCGTGAAGGGCCGTCGCACGGGAACGAATACATCTACAACCCCGACGACTACCGCCTCGTGTACATGAATTTCGCCAGACTGTAGCCGCGCGGATGCAACGGAGAAGAAAAAGATGACAATCAGATATCAGGGCGAAGAGACTCGGACGGATGCCGCCACCGTGGCTGCGTTTCTGGCGGAGAAGGGCGTCGGCGCCAATGCCGTCGTGGAATATGCCGGCGAAGTCTACGGTCCGGGCGCCGATTTGGCCGCGCTCTCTCTTGAAGAAAACGGCGTGCTCAACGTGTACGGCATCGTTTCGGGAGGCTGAGCGATGGGCGCGAACACGTACCTGACGGAACGGGAGCGAAACATCCTCGAAAGCGCCAGAATCGGCATCGCCGGCGCCGGAGGGCTAGGCTCCAACGTCGCCATGCATCTCGTGCGGGCCGGGGTGAAGAGGCTCGTCATCGCCGATTTCGACACGGTGGGCGAATCGAATCTCAACCGGCAGTTCTTCTTCAGGGATCAGCTCGGGCGCAAGAAAGTGGAGGCGCTGGCCGAGAATCTGCTGCGCATCGAGCCGGCTCTCGAGCTCGATATGCGCGACGTCCGGCTCGACCCGGGAAACGCCGGCTGGACGTTCTCAGACTGTTCGGCAATCGTCGAGGCGCTCGACTCGGCGGACGCGAAATCGATGTTTCTCGGGGCCGTGTTGCCGTCGGGCACGCCGGTGGTGGCTGCGAGCGGACTGGCCGGGTGGGGGCGTTCGCTCGCGATTGGCCAGCGTCGCGTCGGCAAGAACCTGATTATGGTCGGTGACATGTCCAGCGACATCAGGAATGGACTCGCGCCGGTCAGCCCGCGTGTTGGAATCGCGGCCGCGATGCAGGCGAATGCCGTCGTCGCGCTTCTGCTGGGCGTGGAAATCTGAAAAAGGAGAGGATGCATGAAACCATTGTCGATCGGGGGAAGGACATTCTCCAACCGTTTCTTTCTCGGGACGGGAAAGTTCGCATCCGGCGACCAGACGCGTGCCGCGCTCGCCGCGAGCGGGACGGAGCTCGTGACGGTCGCCTTGACGCGCATCCGCGAGGGCGACCCGGGCGGCGACGACATATTGAAGGCCATCGACCGCGACCGGATAGAGGTGATGCTCAACACGTCTGGCGCGCGAAATGCCGACGAAGCCGTGCGCATCGCGAAGATCGGCAAGGCGGCAGGATTCAACTGGCTGAAGATCGAGATACATCCGGACGCCCGATATCTTCTGCCGGATCCCGTAGAGACGTTGTCGGCCGTGCGCGAATGCGCCAGGATGGGCATGGTGGTCTTGCCGTACATAAACGCCGACCCCGTCCTCGCGCGCCGTTGCGAGGAAGCCGGCGCGGCTGCGGTCATGCCGCTTGGCTCCCCGATAGGCTCGAACCGCGGCATCCGCACGCGCGACATGATCGAGATCATCGTGGAGCAGAGCCGCGTGCCGGTGGTGGTGGATGCCGGAATCGGGCTTCCCAGCCATGCGGCGGAGGCGATAGAACTCGGCGCGGACGCGGTTCTCGCCAACACTGCCGTGGCGGCTGCCGGAGATCCCGTGAAGATGGCCGAGGCGTTCAAACTCGCAGTCCGCGCCGCGGAGCTCGCGGTCGAGGCCGTTCCGCCGTCCGCGTCGGCGACTGCGGATGCCACGAGCCCGATGGACATATTCAAGTAATGTTCCCGCTTCTCAAATACGGCGATGCCGGGCTCGAGGCGTACATGGCCGGAGTTTCGCCGGATGCGGTGCGGCGTTCTCTCGCGAAAAACCGGCATGGCTGGTTCGATCTTCTGAATCTGACAAGCGAAGCGGCGCGTCCGTTCCTGCCGCAGATGCGCCGTGTCGCCATGGCCGCAAGACGCCGATACTACGGGAAGACGGTAAATGTATACGCTCCGCTCTACATCGGCAACACTTGCGTCAATTCGTGCAGGTACTGCGACTTCCGCCGCCAGCATGCCGGAACGGCGCGGCGCAACCTTTCGCTCGACGAGATTCGCGCCGAGGGCGAGGCGGTGCGCGAAACCGGAATCGATTCGCTGCTTGTGGTGGCCGGCGAAGACCCTGCGGTCAACACCGTCGAGCATCTTGCGCAGATCGGGCGGATGCTGAAGGGGATGTTTTCCTTTCTTTCCCTGGAGGTCGCACCGCAGTCCGAGGACGGCTACCGTGAACTTTTCGACGCCGGATACGAGGGGCTGGTGTGTTTTCAGGAGACGTACGACCGCGATCTGTACCGCGATATGCATCCCGCCGGGCCGAAAGCAGACTACGATTGGCGGCTCGGCACGCAACTGCGGGCCGGCCGGGCGGGCTTCCGCATGCTCGGATGCGCGTTTCTGCTCGGTCTCGGTCCTTGGCGGCGCGAGGCGGCGAGCCTTGCGGCGCACGCTTTCCACCTTATGCGGGAATGCTACGAGGCGAAGATACAGTTCGCGTTTCCGCGCATCTGCCGCACCGACGGCGGATTTGTTCCGCCGTGCGAAGTGGACGAAGACGACCTTGAACAAATGATGTTGGCGTTTCGCATCGTGTTTCCGCAATGCGGCATGACCGTATCGACCCGCGAACGGCCGGCGTTCCGCGACCGGATCGTGCAGACCGCAGCCGACAACATGAGCGCAGGTTCGCGTGTAACCCCGGGCGGCTACGCGGTGTTGGCCAAGGAGAACCGCGCCGACGTCGCCCAGTTCGTTCTGTCGGACGGACGTTCGCCGGCGGAGGTTTTCGCCGCAATCCGCGCCAATGGCCAGGAAACCGTATTCAAAAACTGGGACAGCCGGATATGACCGTTTCAAGGGCAATTGCCATGCAGATGGCTGTGCATCGGCCGGCGAACGGAAAACATATGAGGGGTTTCGGCAAAACATAAGGGGGTAAGGGTGATTTCATATGAGGGCTTCGGCGATTTCATATGGGCGCTTTCCCGGTTTTATATAAGGGCTTGTTGGGGGGTGGTTTCCGGCTAATGCGAAACCATTTGGCGGAATCGCTGGTTGCAGTCTGCGCCGATGCGGATTTCAGACCCTATAATGGCGGTTTTCGAGTGCAACCATCCACTCGAAAAAGTCCATGGTTGCACTCGGAAAAGTCCAAGGTTG
>JAGDAE010000183.1 GCA_017959645.1 Kiritimatiellia bacterium | reverse complement strand
TTGGAGGACATCGGGGCGCAGAAAAGGCGCGTGCAGGAATCGGCGGGGTCGAGCCGCGTGAAAGGAACCGAACGGAATCTGCGCAAGCGCGATCTTTCGAAGACGAAGACCGAGCTTTCGAAGCGGTTCGTGTACGCGGCGTCGTCGCTCTGTTTCGTTCTGGTCGGGATGCCTCTCGGCATACGCAGCCAGCGCCGCGAAAGCACGATCGGCATGGCCATCTCGCTGGCGATACTGCTTTCGTACTACCTCGTCGTGATTCTGATGCTTTCGCTCCAGAAGAATTTTCTCGTCCACCCCGAATACTTGATCTGGCTGCCGGTCGTCGCATGCTTCGCGATCGCCGCGCGGCTGATACCGAGGAACATGTGACATGGCAAAAATACATCCGACAGCCACGGTCGAAGACGGCGCCGATCTCGGCGCCGACGTGGAGATAGGCCCTTACGCGCACATCGGCGCGAACGTGAAGATCGGCGCCGGCACTTTCGTGCGACAGGGCGCGATAGTCGACGGACATACCACGAGCGGCGAGCAGTGCCAGATATTCCCGTACGCGCTGATCGGCATGAAGACGCAGGATCTAAAATACAAGGAGGGTTCCGTCAGCTACGTCGAGATAGGCGACCGTACGGTGATACGCGAATTCGCGACGGTGCATCTCGGCACGGCGGACGGGGAGAAGACGGTGATCGGCGACGACTGCCTGTTCATGGCCTACTGCCACGCGGCCCACGGAGTGATTCTCGGCAACCATGTGATCTGCTCGAATTCGGTCCAGCTGGCCGGCGACGTGCATCTCGAAGACTACGCGATAATCGGCGGCTGCGCGGCGAGCCACCAGTTCTGCACGATCGGCAAGCATTCGATGATCGGCGGAATGTCGAAGATACGCCAGGACTTCCCGCCCTACATGCTCGGCGACATGGTCGAGGGTTCGCTCAAGGTCATCGGCGTCAACGTGGTCGGGCTCACGCGCCGTGGATTCAAGCGCGAGACGATACAGGCGCTGAAGGAGGCCCACCGTTTCATCTACCGCGACGGGCTCAACCGCACGCAGGCGCTCGAGCGCGTCGAAAACGACGTCGAGCAGATCGACGAGATACGCGAACTGGTCGCGTTCTACCGCAACTCCACGCGCGGCGTTTCGTGATGAAATACACGTTCGATTCGCGCGAGGTCGGGCCCGGCGACGTGTTCGTTGCGCTGAAGGGCGAAAAGGCCGACGGTCGCGACTACATACCGCAGGCGCTCGCGGCCGGAGCCGCCGGCGTGATAGAGGGGCTCGAGGCGCTGCAGCAGGCGGCGCGCGAGCGCAGGCGCAGGCTCAAGGCGAAGGTGATCGGCGTCACAGGCTCGGCCGGCAAGACGACGACGAAGGAGTTTCTGAAGACGTTTCTCGCCTGCAGCGGAACCGAGGGGAATTTCAACAACCACATCGGCCTGCCGCTGACGATCCTGAACTGCCCGGACGACGCGGAGTTTCTGGTGCTGGAGATGGGAACCAACCATCCCGGCGAAATAGCGGCCCTGTGCGACATTGCCGAACCGGACGTCGGTGTCGTCTGCTCGATCGGGACCGCGCACATCGAATTCTTCGGTTCGCGCGAAGCAATCGCCGAAGAGAAGCTTACGCTCGCGCGCCGGGCGAAATCGTTCGCGCTCGTCCCGGAAGATGCGTCCAAGGTGACGCCGCCGTTTCCGTGTCCGCTCCCCGGCGCACACAATCTCTCGAACATGTCGCTCGCCTACCAGGCGGCGCTGAGGCTCGGCGCGACTCCGGAAGAGTGCGCCGCACGGCTCAAGGGCTTTTCGCTCCCGGGTTCGCGCTGGCGGCGCGTCGAGATCGACGGCGTCGGATACATCGACGACAGCTACAACGCCAATCCCGATTCCATGATCGCCGCCCTGGACGCTTTCGCGGCCGAACCGTGCGAAGGCAGGAGAATCGCGGTTCTCGGGGACATGTTCGAGCTCGGCGAAAACGCGCTCGCGTACCACCGCAAGGTTTTCAGCCACGCCCTGGAGCTCGGCATACCGCTGGTTATCGGCGTGGGCGAACTTTCGTCACAGTGCATCTGCCATCTCGCCTACAAGACGCTCGAGCCGCTGAAGAAGAAATTCCGCGCCGACGTCTCGGCCGGAGATCTCGTGCTGATCAAAGCTTCTCACGGAATGAAACTCGGCGAGCTGGTGCCGGCGCGCTGAAAAGAAAGGGAAAAGACCATGGATGCAAAAATTCTCGTCCCGCTTGCGGCGCTGGCGCTGCCGCTTTGCGCTTCTGCGGCCGGCGGCGACGTTTCCTGGATGAAGGATTCGGTCGGAATCGGCGCGCACTGGACCGCCCAGTGCGTCTACGACGACGGCTCGGAACCGGCATCGTTCGAAGAGATGGTGAACGCTTTCGACGTCGATCTTTTCGCCGGCCAGCTGGCGGACGCCGGCGCGACGCACCTGATTTTCACGCTCGCGCACGAGTTTCAGCTTCTGCCGTGCCCGAACGCCGCGCTGGACGCGATCGAACCGGGGCGCACGTCGAAGCGCGATCTCGTCGGCGAAATCATCGCGAAGCTCAAACCTCTCGGCATAAAATTCGTCGCCTACTACAACCATTCCTGCAACAACTTCGACCGCCCCGAGAACGCGAAGTGGTTCAATGCGGTCAAAGCGCCGTTCTTCGGCGTCGAAGGCGGTTCGATGGAGACGTTCGCTTCCAACTACTGCGCGATCGTGGCCGATATTTCGAAGCGCTACGGCGAAGATATCGCGGCATGGTGGTTCGACAGCGCGCCGTCCATAGATTCGACGGGAACGCTCAACTTCACCGGGACCGGGAAAGACGAATCGGTTTTTCCGTTCGACCGGCTCGTCGAGGCGGCGAAAAGCGGCAATCCGAAAGCCGCAGTAGCGATAAACCCCGGCGTCGCCGACTACCATCTCTACACGGACAATGTCGACTACTATTGCGGCGAGTCGGTGAATTTCAGCGAGCCGTTCATGGGCGAGCGCCGGCCGGAGATCGCGGACACGCGCTGGATATGCGCAGATTCCATGTGGTGGGTGCTGACGAAGGGCTTCGCGAGCGGCGCGTTCATGCCGAGGCTGGACGCCGAAGGCTTCGCCGCCTACATCCGCGAGAACAAAGCGGCGCAGCGGATGACCACGTTCAACATTCTCGTCGACGCGAGAGGCAAGTTCAACCCCATGGCGCTCGCCGCAATCAAGCGCGCGATCGCTCTCGCCAAAAAACCGGCCGGCGAGATCGGATGTTTCGGGCGGCTCGATACGACGAAATTCAATATCGGCACATACTGCCTCGAGCCGTATGCGCGAAGCGAGTCCCACGTCAGGGATCTGGCCGAGTGCGGAATCGATCTGGTCGTCTGCGTCCCCTACGACCGGCCGCTGCTCGATCTGTTCTCGAAATACGGCCTCTCCGCCGTCGTTTCCGGCGTCGTTCCGGGCTGGTGGGGAGGCGACGGCGACAACGCCGGCAAGCTGCACGAGGATCACGTACTCGAAGCGTACGCTGCCGCCGGCAGGAATTTCGCCGACCATCCGGCGATAGCGGGCATCGACATCGGCGACGAACCTTCCGCCAGGGATTTTCCGCACTACGCGCATGTGGTAGATTGGACGAAGAAGGCGTTTCCGATGCAGTTTCCGTACCTGAATCTCTACCCGAACTACGCATCGGTAGCCGAAAACACCGCCGAAGAGACGGTCAGCCAGCTCGGAGTTCCGACATACGGGGAATACATTTCCGAATACATGGAAAAAGTTCCTTTGCCGTACGTCTGCTACGATTTCTACGTCTACGGCTGCCGCGACCACGAACGG
>JAGDAE010000182.1 GCA_017959645.1 Kiritimatiellia bacterium | reverse complement strand
GTCTACGGTTCGCCGCTCAATGAAACCAACTGGCACGATTCGCAGGCGCAGGTTTCGTATTCGACCATGCCGTAGCCGGTGCGTGGCAGATGGTACGAGCTCGAGTGCAACCCGTCGACGCCGTATCGCGGGTTCTTTCTGCAGCACCCCTACGGCAACTGGTGGTGCGGCAATGTGGCCGAGGTCGAGTTCTACGGCTGGACGGCCAGAGATCTCTACAATCCATTCATGCTGATCATAAGGTAAATGTTCAAAAGGAAAGGTCTATGACATGAAAAAGATCCGAATAATCGCGCTCGCCGCGCTGGCTGTGTTTTTCGGCGCTTGCGCGTTCGCTGACGCGCCAGAAGTCGTTCGCGCTTTCTCGATTAATGGACGATTCCATTGCTGGGTAACCGGATTTGCCGACAATCCCGGCAGCTATGCCGTCCAGTATCGCCCGTATGGTTCTGGCGATGTATATCAAAATCTCGGCACAACCACCGGCAATTGGTACGGAAACGGGCTGCCGTTCAACGCCGAGCACTGCATTGTCAGCGAGTATCCTGTTTTGAACGGCAAATACGAATTCAGGATATCGACTGCCGATGACATGGAAAACTGGACGGATTTTATCGTCGATGCGCGGCATCCGCTTCCCGGGTTCGAGTATTACAGCGGAACTGGGGCTTCGTCGCAGACTACTTTCGATTCGCAAATCAACACCTATACTCTGTTCAACGAGGCAGAAGCCGTCAACTGGTTTGCCGTAGACCTTGGTGAACCGAAGATGCTGACCAGCGTTGCGGCGGTCATGAATGGCGGGCCTGGCGCGATCATAGAAGGTTCGATGGATCACGATTTCTCTTCGGTCGTGACATTGAAGACTCTTTCGGCAGCCGAAGTCGACCCGACGGTTTTCTATTCGGCGGGGCTCGGAGAGCCTGCCGTCGTGCGGTATGTGAGAATAAAAAATCTCGGAAGCGGATGGTTCTCGGTATGGGAACTCGAACTTGACGAGGGCTTTTTCGTGTCCAACGACGGCACCGCCGACAAATACCCCGTATTCACGATCGATTCGAGCATATCGGCCGAATACGGCGCAGCATTCTTCCGGTCGACGGACGAAAACAGCGGCTTCGTCGAGATTGGCCGAGTGGCGGCCGGCGCCACCAGCTGGACCGACACTTCAATCGGGGAGGATACCACCTGTTATTATCGCGTTGCGCCTATCGATTCCAATGGCGATGCGCTCGCTCCGGCCGATTATACGCTTTCTTATTTCAGAACTTTGGCTCCGAAAGTAACCAAGGCTTTGGCTTTCAACGGCAAGATGAACGTATGGATTGAAGATTTCGACCAATGGAATGCAGATTTGTACGACTTCCAATACAGACTTTCGCCAAGCGATGCGTGGGTAGACTACAGCAAATTCACGACCGGGTCCAACAACACCACAGGGCATCCGTTCGGGCCTTCGCGGATGACCCTCGAAAACAATTGGAAAGGGGTTGTCGAGTGGCGCGTGGCGTTCAAAACGCTTCCGGGCCATTGGTTCAATTTCACGGTCGATTTCGGCAATCCGCTCGGCGGAACCTCGATCGCCGACTATGGCGAAGCGAGCGGCAACAGCAATTCCGCCCAGCAGACTGCCGACGGATTGCTCGATACATATTCCGCGTACGTTGCGCAACGTACCGTAACGTGGATAGACGCAAGCGGCGAATTGTCCGACAAGGCTGAAACGGTAGAATACGGTAAGAAAGCGACTTTCCCGTGGGCTTATTTTGAAAAGGTCGGCGACGGGACGTATATTTACAGTATGTCTGTCGAAACGTCTGTTGACGGCGGGGCTAATTGGTCGGCGCAGGGCAGGTT
>JAGDAE010000181.1 GCA_017959645.1 Kiritimatiellia bacterium | reverse complement strand
GGCGAATTGGAATTCGCTGAACACGCGGCCGTGTCCGCAGTGGTGGAAGGACGCCAGGTTCGGCATATTCGTACACTGGGGCGTGTATTCCGTTCCGGCGTTCGCGCCGCACGACACGAACAGCGTCTACGAGTGCTACGCCGAACACTACGCCAACCCAAAGCGTTGGGAAAAGGAGGACTCCGCGTTCCCCGCGTACCATGCAAGGCACCATCCCGGCAAGTCTTACGGAGATTTCGTGGCGGACTTCACGGCGGTGGACTTCGACCCCGCCGCATGGGCCGCTCTCTTCCGCCGCTCTGGCGCTAAGTACGTGGTGCTCACGTCGAAGCACCATGACGGATTCGCTCTATGGCCGTCCGCGTATTCGCCGTACTTCAACGCGGGGATGACCGGTCCGAAGCGGGACCTCTGCGGCGAATTGACGGAGGCCGTGCGGGCGGCGGGGCTCCACATGGGCTTCTACTATTCTCTTCTCGAATGGCGGCATCCGCTCTGCAACAAGGACGACATCGGCAAATTCGTCGAGCAGGTCAACCTTCCTCAGCTCAAGGAACTTGTCGTGTGCTACAGGCCGGAAATAGTCTGGACCGACGGCGAGTGGGACTATCCGTGGGAGGTCTGGCGAGGTCCGGAATTCCTTTCGTGGCTCTACAACGAGTCGCCGGTCAAGGATACCGTTGTCGCCAACGACCGCTGGGGCGCCGGATTTCGCGGCAAGTGCGGCGACCACTACACGACGGAATACGAGGATATTGCGCACGACGGAGAGGCGAGCGACTCGCATCCGTGGGAGGAGTGCCGCGGCATCGGGCTTTCGTTCGGCTACAACCGCTACGAGACTACGCAGCAGTATCTTTCGGACGAAGCCTGCATAGAGACGCTGTGCGACAAGGTTTCGCGCGGCGGGAACCTTTTGCTGAACATAGGACCTACTGCGGAAGGACTCATCCCCGTCATCATGGAGGAGCGCCTTCTCGCGATCGGCAGGTGGCTTGAAGTCAACGGCGAGGCGATATACGGAACGGTCGCTTGGGAAAAGCGGCCCAGGGACATGAAGAAGAACCGTGTCTATTTCACGAAGAAAGGCGATGTTCTCTACGCAATCGTCTTCGGTTCCGCCGAGAAGGTTTTCGTGCCGGGGGCAGGCGAGGTCGATTCCGTCACGCTCCTAGGCGGCGACCGCGAGATTTCATGGACGCGGAGCGGCGATGACGTCGAAATCGAAATGCCGCTCTTCCGCCAAGGCGCGGCACCATGCGCTCATGCGCTTGTCTTCAAGCTGGCAAAAAGCAGCGGGAGGGAAACCGAATGAAAATCTTCTGCGGAACAATACTCGCGGCGATGTTTGCGCTTTTGGCCGCAGCCAGACCCGTGCCGCGTCCGGCGATGGCGGAGCGAATCGCCGCCGAAGAGGACGTGTACGGCATCGTCCACTGGGGGCTCAACACCTACACCGACCGCGAGTGGGGCTATGGCGACGAAGACCCGGCGATGTTGAATCCTTCGAAATTCGACGCCGACCAGATTGTTGGCGCGTGCAAGGCGGGCGGAATCGGCGGACTTGTCGTAGTCGCGAAGCACCACGACGGATTCTGCCTTTGGCCGACGAAGACGACGGAACACAACATAACCAAAACTCCGTTTTGGAAGGGAACAGGGGACGGGGAACAGGGAAGAGATTACGTGAAGGAAATGGAGCAGGCGTGCAGAAGGGCGGGG
>JAGDAE010000180.1 GCA_017959645.1 Kiritimatiellia bacterium | reverse complement strand
TGCACCGAGTTTATCGCCGGACGTGCCTTGTCGAACTCTTCGCGGTATTCGGCGAGCGAACGCCATGACAGCCGGTCCGCGAGCAGCGACGCCCAGTCGGACGGCAGTCGCGCCTCTCCATAGCGCGGGGCGGCGCTGCCTCCGCACTGTCCGTTGATCTCCGTCGTTATGCCCTGCGAAATCTTCGAGGGCGCGGACGGCTCCAGTATCAGATAGGCGTCGGAATGAGCGTGGACGTCGATGAAACCCGGCGTCACCAGACAGCCGGAAGCGTCCACCGTTTCCGCGCTCGGTGCACATATCGAAGGGGCGACATCGGCGATGCGGTCCCTGTCGACCAGCACGTCTCCGACGAAACCGGGGCTGCCGGTGCCGTTGACGACGGTTCCGCCACGGATCAGCGTCACTTGCCGGTTATCTCCCTGAATATCGGCTCGACCGACGGGAACCAGATGTCGGAATATCCTTCGGCGTTCGGATGCAAACGGTCGGCCATTATCCATGCGGTGTCGTCGTTCGCGTCGAGGAATTTCGCGTTGAAATCCGTCCAGAGAACCTTGTCGCCGTCGGCGAACGCGCGGATCAGTCCGTTCACGCGTTCGTTCTTGTCGGCGTATTCCTTCCGCTGGTCGCGTCGCGGGAAGATCGGCAGCAGCAGCGTCGTCGCCTCGGGATCCTTCTCTGCGACGATGTCGAGCGCGCGGCGGATTCCGGCCGCGATGTCTTCGGCGCTGTCGCCGCCGTTGTTCGTGCCGATCATCATCATGAAGCATTTGGCCCGGTACCCCTCCAGCAGTCCGTTCTCCATGCGCCAGATCAGCGTCTCGACCCGGTCGCCGCTGAAGCCGAGGTTGAGGACCGAATACTTCTCGCGCAGTTTCGCGAGCGCCGCCGAGCCCTGCGCGCCCCAGTCCATGTTGTTCATGATCGAATCGCCGAGAAACACCAGATCGAACTCGCCTTTGGAATTGGATATCTGGTCGCGTTTGTCGCGCAGGCGACTGCACCACCAGTCGGTCCAGAAGCCCTCCTGGCGTATCCTCGAGGCGGGGGCGAGCGTCGAGGGTCCGGCGGACGGGTGGCGCGGCGCGAACGGATCGACCGTGTTGCCGGGCATCGGCTCTCCGCGCACCGCCGCGGTCGCATAGGGGAGTATCGCCTCCGCCCAGATTCTGTAGCCCTCGGCGTTCGGATGCAGCAAATCGGGCAGTAGCCTCTCGTCGACGCGCCCGTCGTCCGCAATGAACCTGTCGCAGATGTCCACCCAGCAGATGCTGTCGCCGTCGGCGAACTTGCCGATCTCCTGGTTGACGGCCTCGTTGCGCCGGTAGCATTCGTCATTTGCGTCGCGTCCGCGCGGGAGGATCGCCATGAGCACGATCTTCGCCTTCGGCTGGAAGCTGCGCACCGTGTCGATCACGGACTTGACGCCGATTACCGTGTCGATCGGCGGCTCTTCCGCGAACGGGAAGTGCCCGGTATTGTTGGTTCCTATCATGATCACGACGCATTTCGCCTCGTAGCCCGAAAGCTCCCCGCCCTCGTCGAGGCGCCACAGCACGTGTTCGGTGCGGTCTGCGCTCGTGCCGAGATTGATCGCTCTGAGCTCGCCTTCGGCGAAATGCTCGTTCCACGCCTCCTGCCCGGCGCCTTCCCAGAAATGGGTTATCGAATCGCCTATGAAAACGACCGGCGCGCCGCCCTTCTCGCGTATCTCGTTCAGCTTCTGGTTGTGCCGCTCCATCTGCCATGCCATCGGGTTGTAGTCCCACGGCGTCGGCGAGACGGCGCGGATGGCGGCGAACATTGCGGCGAAAACAATCGTGTTCATGTGCTTTTCTCCTTTCTAGTTTTTGAAAGAGTGTATCGGCGCGGGGATGCGTCCCTTGCGGGCGATCATCTTCTCGCACGAAAAGCGCGAAACCCCCATTACCGGCGCGTGCCCGAGCAGTCCGCCGAATTCGACGCTCTGCCCGACCTTCTTGCCGGCGACCGGGATTATCCTGACCGCGGTCGTCTTCTGGTTGACCATCCCGATCGCCGCCTCGTCGGCGATGATCCCCGAGATGGTGGCGGCGGACGTCGAGCCGGGTACGGCGATCATGTCGAGTCCGACCGAGCAGACGCACGTCATCGCCTCGAGTTTCTCGACCGTCAGCGCCCCCGCCTCGACCGCGTCGATCATGCCCCGGTCTTCGCTGACCGGTATGAACGCTCCCGAGAGCCCGCCGACGTAGCTCGACGCCATCACGCCGCCCTTCTTCACTTGGTCGTTCAGCAGCGCCAGCGCCGCGGTCGTGCCGGGCGCGCCGGGATGCTCGAGCCCGATCTCCTTGAGGATGTCCGCGACCGAATCGCCGACCGCCGGCGTCGGGGCGAGCGAGAGGTCGATTATCCCGAACGGCACCCCGAGGCGCTTCGAGGCCTCCTGCGCGACCAGCTGGCCGACGCGGGTGATTTTGAACGCCGTCTTCTTTATCGTCTCGCAGAGCGTCTCGAAATCGGCGTGCGGAATCGTCTTGAGCACGTGGTTGACGACGCCCGGACCCGACACGCCGACGTTGATCACCGCGTCGCCCTCCGAAACGCCGTGGAACGCGCCGGCCATGAACGGATTGTCGTCGGGCGCGTTGCACAGAACCACCAGCTTCGCGCAACCGATCGAATCGCGGCTCTTCGTCCGTTCCGCCGTCTGTTTGACGATCTCGCCCATGAGCCTTACCGCGTCCATGTCGATGCCCGTCTTCGTGGAGCCGACGTTCACCGACGCGCATACGCGCCCGGTCGCCGCCAGCGCCTCGGGGATCGACCGTATCAGAAGCTCGTCGGCCGGCGTCATCCCCTTCGACACGATCGCGGAATACCCGCCGATGAAATTCACGCCCAGATCCTTCGCCGCACGGTCGAGCGTCTTGGCTATCTTCACGAAATCGCCCGTGCTCCGGCAACACGACGAGCCGACGATCGCCGCCGGCGTCGTCGACACGCGCTTGTTGACGACCGGAACCCCGAAATCGCGGCCGATCTCGTCGCCCGTCTTCACCAGATCCTTCGCCAGGCGCGTCAGCTTCCCGTATATCCTGTCGCATGTCGCCTTGACCGTGCTCTCGGCGCAGTCGAGCAGCGAAACGCCCATCGTTATCGTGCGGACGTCGAGATTCTCCTCGAGAATCATCTTGTTCGTCTCGAGCACTTCGGAGATGTTTATCATATGCGGTGCATCTTCTCGAAGATTTCCGACTTCTGGCAGCGGATTTCCAAACCCATCTTCCTGCCGGTCTCCGCCAGTTCGAGCGCCACTTTGCCGAAGCTCTTGCGGCACTTCGCCCCGTCGGCGACCATCATCATGCTGAAGTAGCCGGCGACGACCGTCTGGGAGATGTCGAGTATGTTTATGCCGTTCTTCGCGAGATACGTGCAGGTCTTGGCGAGAATGCCGACGGTGTCTTTGCCGACTACCGTTATTATCAGTTTTTTCATGGTGCGTTTTCTTTTCCGGAAGCTATGTAGACGAGGATTCTGCGATCCGACACGATTTCGACCGTTTTTGCGGCGGCACGGTTCAGCGTCGCGCAGTACAGGGAGTCGAACATGACTCCATCGAGCGGCCATGCGAGCCCTTTCGAGCGCGCCTTCGTCGCGAGGTCGGGGGCGAAGACCGATATCGCGCACCCCTCTTCGACCGCCAGCGTCGCGCGCCCCTCGACCGGCACGAACCGTCC
>JAGDAE010000179.1 GCA_017959645.1 Kiritimatiellia bacterium | reverse complement strand
GTTCAACGGCGATCTGGACGAGAACGACAGCCTGCTCACGGTGCTGCCGCTTTTCCACGCCTTCAGTTTCACGGTCAATTTCATCGCCCCGCTTGCGATCGGCGCGAAGATGCTGTTCGTGGAGTCGCTGAGGACGGTCGGACGCGACATAAAGCTTCTGAAGCCGTCGGTGCTCTGCGCGGTGCCGCTTCTGGCAGAAAAGCTCTACGACAAGATACACGAAGGGCTTGAGAAGTCTCTGCTCGCGAGGTCGCTGCTGGCGATCGGCCTGCGCGGCCCGGTCATGCACATGGTCCTGAGAAAGCTCGGCGGGCGGTTGCGCTACATGATAACCGGCGGCGCGCCGTGTCCGCGCCACGTGCTTGAGATGTTCCGCCGGCTGCACGTCAATTTCGTCGAGGGCTACGGGTTGACAGAATGTGCGCCGGTCGTCTCGGTCACCAGCGCGAAGTGCGACAAGGTCGGCACGATCGGCCTGCCTTGCGCCGGGGTCGAGGTGCGGCTGGCTGACAAGAACGAGAACGGTGTCGGGGAACTGCAGGTCAAAGGCCCGAACGTAATGCGAGGATATTTCCACAACGATGCGGCCACGAAAGAGGCGTTCGACGGCGAGTGGTTCGCCACCGGCGACCTCGCGTCGATCGACGAAGACGGGCTGATAACGATACGCGGACGCAAAAAGGCGCTGATCGTCAACCGCGAGGGAAAGAACATATATCCCGAGGAGGTCGAGAAGGCGATCGAGCAGGAGCCGGCGATACAGGACGTGATCGTCGTCGGCTACACCCAGGGCGGCGACCCCGGCGAGAAGGTCGGCGCGATCGTCTACCCGAACGAGGACTGGTTCGCCGCGCAGAACGGCGGCAGACTCCCCGATCGCGCCGAAATGGAGAAGACAGTCGTCCGCCGCGCCCAGGAACGCAGCGCTGAGCTGGCCGACTACAAGCGCGTGAGGAAAGTCGTCGTGTGGCCGGAGCCGCTCGAGCGCACCTCGATCGGAAAGGTCCGCCGCGTCGCGTACAAAGGGAAGCTCGACGAGTGAACGGGCTCTGTCTGGTCTGGCTTGAGTGGCCCGAGAAGTGCTTTCGCGCCGACGCGAAGGCGCTTCGCGTCTTGAAAGGACTCGTCTCCGCCGGTACGCGTGTGGTGCGGGTCCGCGGCGAAGCGGAGTTTCTGCGCCGGCTTCCGCGGGCGACGAAGGCGATAGTGTGGCATTTCAGACGCGAATGGTTCGCCCTCGCGCCGAAGCTCGAGATGCTGGCGACGCCGAGCGCCGGACGCGAACTTGTCGCGTGGCGCGACGCCCCGGAGGGCGTCAGGGTGCATTTCGGCTCGTTCCACGGTGCGTTGATGTCCGAAACCGTGGCCGCATTCGTTCTCGCCTACGCGCGAGGGTTCCTGTTCCGGCAGCCCGACAACTGGCCGAGAGTCTGGTTGAGCGACAAGTGTTCGCTCGTAGCCGGAACGAAGGCGGCGGTCGTCGGCTACGGACACGTCGGGAGGGCGATAGGCGAGAAGCTCGTCGCCCTCGGCGTCGAAGTCGAGGGATTCAACCGCTCGAACATCGCGACGCTGCCGCGCAAGGCGAAGACGTTCGATTGGCTGGTGATGGCGTTGCCCAGCGACACCGGGACGGACGGTTTTCTCGATCGTCGGCTGATCGCGAAACTGGCGCCGAAATGCGTCGTCGCGAACGTCGGGCGCGGAAACGCGGTTAACGAAGACGATCTTTTCGCCGCGCTGAGAAATCGCCGCATCGCCGCCGCGTTTCTGGACGTGAGAAGACGCGAACCCCAGCCGGCGAAGTCGCCGGTGAAATATCCGGAAAACCTCTATCTGCTGCCGCACGCCTCGGCGTTCGGAGCCGACTATCTGATACGCTGTTTCGAGGAGTTGCATGCCCACGGGTGCGTTTGAGACGGACGGCGTGGAGGCGACATGGGCGCTGGCGGCCAGGGTGGCCGCCTCGCTGAAAAGCGGCGATGTAGTGTGTCTCGAGGGAGATCTCGGCGCGGGCAAAACGACGTTCGTGCAGGGTCTCGCCGCCGCGCTCGGCGCCGGCGGCAGGGTCGCGAGCCCCACCTTCTGCATAGTGCGGGAGCACCGTTGCGCCGACGGGCTGCTCTTCGTGCATATGGATCTCTATCGGCTCGGCGACGAAGATGACGTTCTCGCGATCGGCTGGGAGGACTATCTCGAGCGCGGCGCCATAATCGCCGTCGAATGGCCAGAGCGCGCCGGCTCGCTCGTCCCCCCGGGCGCCGTGCATATTTCGTTCAAACATCTCGATGGCGAAAGCCGGCGTCTCATAACGATATGAAGACAGACAAAGCACTGCTGGAACTCGTACGCGAAACCTCGTGCTCGCTGCCCGAAGACGTCGAGCGCGCGCTGCGGCGCGCTTTGCGTGCGGAGAAAAAAGGCAGTCCTGCCGCAACCGTGATCGGCACGATACTCGACAATGTCGCGCTGGCGCGAAAAGAGTCGACGCCGCTTTGCCAGGATACGGGAACCCTCTCATTCTTCGTAGACGAGCGTCTGCGCCGCCGCATCCCCCGCGAAGCGGTGGAGAAAGCAGTCCGCGAAGCGACCCGGCTCGGGTATCTGCGGCAGAACTGCATCGACGCATCGAGCGGCAGGTCGTTTGCGGACAATGTGGCGCCCGGCAGCCCCGTCGTCCATTACGTCGAACCGCGCTCGGCCCGCCCCGGCGTCACGCTTCTGATGAAAGGCGGCGGCAGCGAGAACATGTCGCGGCAATATTCGCTGCCCGACCGCGAACTCGGCGCCGGGCGCGATTTCGAGGGAGTGGCGAAGTGCGTGATCGACGCCGTGCGGCGCGCGAAGGGCTACGGCTGCGCGCCGGGGATAATCGGCGTATGCGTTGGCGGCGACCGCGCCGGCGGCTACGCGGCGGCGAAAGAGACGTTTCTGCAGCCGCTCGGCAGACGGCTTCGCGCGGACGAGCGGCGGTTGCTCGATGCGATCAACCGGCTGGGCATCGGGCCGATGGGGCTGGGCGGCGCCACGACAGCGCTCTCGCTCTCTCTCGTCTCCCGCGCGCGTCTGCCGGCCTCGTATTTCGTAACCGTCGCATACATGTGCTGGGCGCTACGGCGCCGGACGGTTTTTCCGTGAGCAGAAGGAAAGCAAAACTGGTGCTCGCGGCGCTCGCGATGCTTTCGCTGACGGCGTTCGTCGCCGCGCGTGTCGCCGCAAGACGTTCCCCGCTGCTGCGCAATCCGGAACCGCCCGTGAACGACGACGGCTCGCTCGTGCTCGTCACCGGCTACTGCAATTGCGGCAAATGCTGCGGATGGAAAAGGAACTGGTTCGGGTTCGGCGAGCCGGTGTACAATTACGGGCCCAACAAGGGCAAACCGAAGAAAATCGGCGTCACCGCCTCGGGCGCGCCGGCGAAGCACGGTACCGTCGCCGCCGACACGAAGCGATACGCCTTCGGCACTCGGCTGGAGATTCCCGGCTACGGAACGGGGACGGTCGAAGATGTCGGCGGGTCGATAAAGGGCAGGCATATAGACGTCTGGTTTCCGTCCCACGCCGACGCCAGGCGCTGGGGCGCGCGCTGGCTCAAAGTGCGCAAACTCGACGAATGAAACGCATTCTCATAGCCGATGACGAGCGCACAGTACGTTTGCAGTACAAGAAGCTGTTCGAGGCCGAGGGGTACGCGGTCGACGTCGCGAAAGACGGCGAACAGGCGCTGGAGAAGTTTTTCGCGTCCCCGCCCGATCTTCTGCTGCTCGATGTCATGATGCCGAAACTGAATGGAATCGCGGTATGCGAAGAGATACGCCGCCGGGATGCGACGACACCGGTGCTTTTCTTCACTGCGATGGCTTCGGAAGTGACGATGATACGCGGTCTCGGCCTCGGAGCCGACGACTATGTCGAAAAGACCAGATCGCCCGACGAATTCGTCGCGCGGGTCAAGTCGGTTTTTGCGCGCAAAGAGGCGTACGAGAGCGCGGCCAGAAAAGCGCGCCGCACGTTCCGCATCGCCGACGTCGAGATCGATCTTTCCGGAATGACGGCGCGCGGGCCCGGCGTGGACGAGAGGCTTACGAAACAGGAATCCATTCTGCTCGGGCTTTTCGCGTCTGACCGCGGAAAGTTCTTTTCGTACGGCGAGATGTTCGACACGCTCGGATACATAGGCGAGGAAGTGTCGATTCGCGCCTGTCTGAGCCGGCTCAAAAAGAAACTCGGCCGCGCCGGGAATCTCATCGTCAACGAGCGCCGCAGCGGCTACGCTCTGCTCCCTTGACGAAAAGCCGTTGCGAAAACGCAACGATAATGCAACGCGCGCGCAACGCACCGTTTTCGCGAATATGCGAAAATATCCCCGTCTTGAAAAAAGAAAGGGAAAACGATGGTTGCGAAATGCTACAGCGGCGCGGTGGTTGGCGTTGACGCGCTGCCGGTCGAAATAGAAGTGAACGCCTCGCTCGGCGCGAGTTCGTTCGCGATCGTAGGCCTGCCCGACGCCTCGATAAGAGAGGCGAAGGACCGGGTCTCGACGGCGATAAAGAACTCCGCGTTCAAAAAGGCCAGAGAATACGCGGTCACGGTCAATCTCGCGCCGGCCGACGTCCGCAAGGAAGGGCCGATCTACGATCTTGCGATCGCGGTGTGCCTGCTGAAAGGCATGGGCAGGATAGAGAATCAGCATCTCGACGACTATGCGATAATCGGCGAATTGTCGCTTTCCGGCGAGGTCCGGCGCGTGCGTGGCGTGTTGCCGATCGTGATGGAGATGAAGCGTCTCGGCAAGCGGGCGGCGCTCGTGCCGGCCGAAAACGCCGACGAGGCGAGCATCGTCGACGGAATCGACGCCGTGCCGGTAAGGAATCTGCGCGAGGCCGTGCAGTATCTGAACGGAGAAATCGAGATAACCTCGCGCCATACCGATCTCGCCGCGCTGGTGCGTCTCGACGACGGCTGCGGCGACGATTTCGCCGACGTGAAAGGCCAGACGCTGGTCAAACGGGCGATCGAGGTCGCGGTCGCGGGCGGGCACAACATTCTCATGATCGGTTCGCCGGGTTCGGGGAAGACGATGCTCGCGCGGCGCGTTCCGTCGATTCTGCCGCCGATGTCCGCCGAGGAGGCGCTGGAGGTGTCGCGCATATATTCCGTTGCCGGCCAGGCGAAGGGCGGCGGAATGTTCGTGACGGCGCGGCCGTTCCGTGCGCCCCATCATACGGTAAGCTCGATAGGGCTTCTCGGCGGCGGAACCCATCCAATGCCCGGCGAGGTTTCTCTCGCCCACCGCGGCGTGCTTTTCCTAGACGAGTTTGCGGAATTCCCCAGAAGCGCGCTCGAGGTAATGCGCCAGCCGCTCGAAGACGGGCATGTGGCCGTGTCTCGGGCGGCGGCGGCGTGCGACTATCCGTCCCGGTTCATGCTGGTGGCGGCGATGAATCCGTGCCCGTGCGGCTACTACAACGACACTACCCGCGAATGCCGCTGCACGCAGTCGCAGATTCTCAAATACCAGCGGCGCATATCCGGGCCGATGCTCGATCGCATCGACATCCAGGTCGAGGTGAACGCCGTTCCCGTGAACGACCTCGACCGTTTGGACGGCGGCGAGCCGAGTCGCGAAATCCGCCGGCGTGTGACCGCGGCGCGGGCACTGCAGGCCGAACGGTATCGCGGGATGCCGGGAATATCCACCAACGCCGAGGCGAAGTCACGGGATCTCGGCGACATATGCAGGTTGACCGCCGAGGCGCGCGGCAAAGTACGCGAAGTCATAGAACGCCTGAGTCTTTCGGCGCGCGCGCACGACCGCATCCTGCGCGTGGCGCGCACTGTCGCCGATCTAGACGGACGCGCCGACGTCGGGGAAATGGACATTTACGAGGCTGCGGGCTACCGCCGGCTCGACAAGAGCGGCGATTCGTTCTGGGCCTGAAACACAAACGCGGAAACGCGAAAAGGAGAAAACATGAACACTGCGACAACATACAGACCGAGTCTCTCGTTCTACCATGCGAACGGGAAGGGTACCGGCAGCGCGATAAAAATGGAGCTGCATCCCGCGCACGACCAGACCGAGGGCAGCATCATGATGAGCGTGGCGAAGCAGGCGACGATCGGCGACCGTTCCGGCAAGACGCCGACGTTTCCGAGGTTCGACTGGAACGGAAAAATCGTGGTGAAGCTCGGTTTCACCGACCTGAGCAAGATGCTGCAGGTCTTGAGAGGAGAATGCGAGGCGATCGACGACGGCAAGGGGCTTTTCCACCGCACGGACCGGTTTTCGACCAGAATATCGCTGCGCCACATACTGGAGCCGGTGCACGGATATGTGATGGAGATATTCCGCAGCGCCGCGGGCGGCGGCGGCGACACCAAGGCGACATTCGTCTTCTCCCCCCATGAAGCCGCCGGGCTGACGGCTTCGCTCGAAAGTTCGTTCGGCGTGATCTGCTTCGGAATTCCTGTAGTGCTTCGCCGTGCCGAGGCCGGAGAAAACGACGATGACGCCGTCTGAAGACAATGTCGGCGTTCTGCACGGCAAATGGGGCGAGGAAATCGCATGCGAGCATCTGCGCAGATGCGGCTACGAGATCGTCGAACGCAACGCGCGCCCGTGCCCGTGGGACCGGCGCTACGAGATCGACATAATCGCCTGGGACCGCAAGCTGGACGCGATCGTGTTCGTCGAGGTGAAACAGCACAAGATGCGATCTCCGTTCGCGCGCCGGCTGCAAAGCATAACCCGGCGCAAGAAGGATCTTCTGCGACGGGCGTGCAGAACGTGGCTGTTCCGCAAACGCTGGCAGTCGTCATACCGGTTCGACGTGATCGAAATCTTCGGAACGCCGGATTCCACGGCTCCGGCCGAAATCGACCACATTCCGCGCGTCCGGCTTTTCGAATCGGAAGAACGTTTTGTCGACTGGAGCAGATAGCGGACTTGTCGCGATTTTCGGCTACGGCGGCGAAGCGACGGCGGAGGCGCTACAGACCGTCGCTGAGGCGCAGAGGCGCGGCGCGCGGGCGCTGTTCGTCGACACGGCGCAGGAGTTCGACGCCGGCGCCGCGAGCCTAGCCGGCATCGATCTGTCCGAACTGCTGGTCATGCACCCGGATGACGCCGACAGATCGATGCGGGCGATACGGATTCTTGCCGAATCCGGGGCGGTAGGCTTCGTCGCAATCGACCGGGCGTCGGAATTCTTTTCCGCCGAAGGGGACGAAAAAGCATCCCGCCGGCGCGTAGCGGAGTTCGCGAAGTTCGCCGCCCGCTCGCGTGCCGGCTGCGTCGCCGCCGTCCGTATCGCGCAAATGCGCGGAGCCATGTTCGGGAATCTCTCCGCCGCCGCCGCCGAAGATGCGTTGCGCCGCCGCGCGAAAACCGTCCGGCGCGCATCGCCTGTCGGCGAAGGACCCTATAATGGCGGTTTTCGAGTGCACCCATCCACTCGAAAAAGTCCATGGTTGCACTCGGAAAAGTCCAAGGTTGGACTCGGCGGAGTGCATAGTTGCACTTCGAAAAGTGCATAGTTCCACTTTCAAAAGTGCATGGTTGGACTTTTCAAAGTGCAAGGTTGCACT
>JAGDAE010000178.1 GCA_017959645.1 Kiritimatiellia bacterium | reverse complement strand
TTGGAGTTACGAGTTGGAGTGGGGGGGGGGGGGATGGCGTCTTACTTCAATATCAGATTCGGGCTTTGCAACAATTTGTCGAACACCGCATGATAAACCATATTCTCCGAAACTTTCTCAATCGTCATCACCCGGTTGCCGCCATCCTTCGACGATGCGCCGCAATGATATATCTTTTCAGAATCCTCCTTATAGTCTATCACTATGTAGCGGTCATGAAACATTCCCCCGGCAGTCTTCAATTGCACATCGCCGTACTCCTTGCGGAAATCCTCGTATTCCGCCTTATGCAGGCCTTTGCCGAGATTGTCGCTAAAGATCGCAACATCAACCTTCGTCACTGCATCTTTCAGCAGAACAAGCGTTTTCAGGCTAATGTAGTTGTCGATCACGAATATGCTCTTTCTGGCCTCGGAATATATCTGCGCGTACGCCACATCCGACTCGACAAGCTGGCCGTCGAGTATCAACCATCCACGATGCACGGCAGAGCTGCCGAAATCAGACATTACTTCCGCCAATTCCGATCTGGTCACGACTTCGCCCAAGCGATCGACAATGCAGGCGACCTTGTCATCAACCCGCTCGAGCGAACCGCGCAGAGCCGTTATGTCTTGCGCATTGGTAGCCGTCTGCAATGACAGCCTCAGCAGTTCCCGGTCTCCGACGAGCCCGCGGTTCTCGAGGATATAGTCCTTCATCTTCTTGAACGTGCGGACGATCGCCTTGCTTTGCTGGGTGGCCAATTCGCCCTTAAGCACGGTCATCAGCATATACACGCCTTGTTCGGTGAACGCATGAGGCAGATATCTCGCCCCTCCCCAACTTGAGGTGGAATTTTTGCACCTCAAGTCGGCCGCCTCTTCGCGCGTCAGCTGAAACATGAAATCGGCATCGAATTTGTCTATGTTGTTCTTGACCTGCCTATTGAAATCCTTGGTGGAATAACCATATATCCTGGCAAGGTCGAAGTCAAGCATCACCTGGACTCCGCGAAGCCAGACTATATGGCTCCGTATGTACGCATCCTCCGCAACACTCAATACCGATTTATGCTTGCGGCGCACCATATTTCATCCTTTCCGGGGTGTTATACCATATTTGGGGCGGAGGGTGGGTATTTGTTTGCGGTTTGCCGGCGTGTTTCTACATTGCCGCCGCGATCTTCATTTCGCTTTCCCACAATCCGTGAAGGTTGCAGTACGCGACGGCATGGAGCGTTCCCGACTCCGGCAGCCTGACCTTTGCCTTCAGGACCGGTTCGGCGAAGATGCCGGGGCCGTGGGCGCAGAACTCCGCCCTGGCCAGTTCGACCGGCAGCGTGGAGCCCTCGGCGACATGGTAGAGAGCAATCCAGGCGATGTGGTGCTCGACCGTGTTGGGGTGGGGGATCTCCCTGCCGACGGAAACTTCCGCTTCCAGCGGCTCGCCGGGCCTGAATGGCGAGAGGAGGGTTATCGCCGGGACGTGTTTTTCGGCTTTCCAGTCGGCGGATTTGACGAGTGACGAGAGCATTTTATTCCTGTTTTCGAGTTTCGTTTTCCGTTTTTGGGGTATTCTACCAAATTTCAGGCGAAGCGTGGGAAACCGGCGCCGTGGCTGCGGTCATATCGGCTGTTTTCTCTTGGCGCCGGGGATGTCGGCGACGAAGCGCGGCATGGAGAGTCCACCTATCGATTCGGCGCAAATGCGCTCGATTCGCCTGGCGCGTTCGAGCGGCACGCGGAAGCGTCCGACCCCGGCGACCGGGTCGCACATGAAGACGTAGTACGGGCGTATGCGCGCGGCGGAGAGAGCGCGCAGCAGCCGGAGCATTTCGGCGGGGCTGTCGTTGACTCCTTTGAGCAGCACGGTCTGGCACGAGACGGGGATCCCCCGGTCGACGAGCCGGGCGGCGGCGGCGCGCGCCTCGGGGGTCACTTCGTCGGCGCAGTTGAACTGGGTGTTGACCCAGACTTTTTTCGAGCGCGAGAGTTTGCCGGCGAGCGAGGCGGTCACGCGCGCGGGGTTGGCCGAGAGCGCGCGGGTGCAGACGCGCACGATGTCGATCTGGGGCAGCGCGGCGAACGCGTCGACGATTCGCATCAGGCGGGCGTCGGGGAGCGCGAGCGCGTCCCCGCCCGAGATCAGCACGTCGCGCACGCGCGGATGCGCGAGCACGTACTTTACGCAGCCGGCGAGGCGCTCTTCGGTATCGGCGGTTTCGGACTTCCCCAGCAGCGCGCGGCGCGTGCAGTGCCGGCAGTTCATGAAACAGCGGTTGCTGACCCTGACCAGCACACGGTCGGGGAAGCGCTGGCGCAGGGCCGGGCAGCCGGTCTTTCCCGACAGTTCCCCGAAAGGGTCTTCGGGATACCCATCGGCCGGCGCGCGCTTTTCGGGGGCGGCGGAGATCTGGCGCGCGAACCGTTTCGATTTCGCCGCCAGCGCGCGGGCGTAGGCGCACGCGGATTCGGGAAAGTCCTCAGCCATCGTTGAAGAGCGAAGCGGAAAGGAAGCAGAACGCGAGGGCGTGGTCGCGGATTATGCGCGAGGCGACCGAGATTTCGCGTCCCCTGAGACTCTTGAAGGCCGCGAGCCACGCGCCGTCGAGCAGCACCGAGATCAAGCCACCGGACGGATCGAACGAGCATATCCGCATTTCCTTCGGCGGATAGCGTATGCCGGTTCCGAGCGCTTTCGAGACCGCTTCTTTCGCGCACCAGAAGCGGATAAGCGCGAGCGACGGGCTGGAGGACGTTTTCGCGAGCGCCTGTTCCTCGGGGGAGAACACGCCGTCGCAGAATTCGCCCGACAGGTCGCGCGCGACCGATTCCACGTCCACCCCGACCTTGGCGTTGGCGGCGGCGACGGCGACCACGAACTGCGAAGTGTGGGCGATCGCTATGTCGAGGCGGGTCGTCAGATAGTCGTTCCATTCGCCGATCGGGTGGGGCTTGCCGCTGTCGTCGGCCCATATGCCGACGTCGGCGTCGCTCCAGCGCGCCTGGCAGAAATCCTTGAGAAAGCGCCTGACCGCCTCTTTGGCGGCGATACGCCCGAAGAGCCATTCGGTGCGCCGGCTGGCGGAGCCGGACAATTTGGCCTTCATTTCGTCGCGTTCCTGCGCGTTGAGCACGATATGGCTCATCGTCTTCAGCCACAGTTCCTCGTTGCGTTCGAATATGGGGTAGGGGACGTCGGTTATGAAGGCGCTGGCGACGTCGGTCGACGGCTTGCCCATCATTTCGGGCGGCAGCGGCTCGGTTATGAAGGTGGTTGCCGGCTGCAGGACCATGTTGCGGTATTCCTCGGGGACGCGTTCGGTAAGCTCTTCCCAGCCGGACACCGAGATCAGCACGCCGCCGTTTCCGTCCGTCACCGAAATGTCGCAGATGTGCGATTTTGGGGTTACGCCGGTGAGCCGCATGTAGCATTTGAGCGACGCGCCCTCCGGCGGCGTCGCGCCGCGGAATTCGATTCTGCGCACCCTGAACGGGAACGAGAACGCGCCGGCGAACTTCTCGTGGCTTCGCCAGAGCGCGAAGCCGCCCACGGCCGATTCGAGCAGCAGCGGGTCGATCTGCCAGATCGGGAAGCGGGTGAACGAGAACGCGCTCGCCGACGACGGCACGGCGACCACGTAGTCGAGCCCCGATTCGCTCCAGGCGTCGGCGAAGGTTATTCCGCGCAGCCGCCTGCCGCTGCAAAGGCGCGCGGGGTAGATTTCGCGTCCCGACCAGTGCACGTTGCGCGGCTTGGCGAGCGGCTGCACGTCGACCGGCACGCATCCCGCCCGGCGCGGGGAAAACAGGAAAAGCCCTTCCATGACCGGCCAGGTGTAGGCGGCGTCGGGGCTGTCGTCGCGCAGCTGCACCTTGACCGCGGCCACGCCGGCGGCGCCAGACGCCACCCGCTCGGCGCGGACGTAGAGCTTCAGCGCGCCGGACGAAAACGCGACCATCCGGCGGCAGGAAAGGTCTTCGACCGCGGTCAGCTGCTGGTTGGGAACGACCATGTTCGCGACTTCGGCCATGATCTCGGCGCCGACCGGCACCGCGAGCAGGACCAGTCCCTTGAGATTCGGGTCGCTGTAGGAGAGCTGGCTGTTGCCCAGGGCGAAATCGGCGAGGAAAGGCGCGTCGGCGAACCTGAAGGTCTTGGTTATCTCGACCGCGCCGAGGTTTTTCTCGATCACGTCGGCGTCGGACACCATCGGCTGGGCGGCGCCGAAATCGAAGCGGCGCTGGCGCCGCATCTGGGCGGCGACCGCGGCGGCGCGCTGGGCGGCTTTCGCGCCGCGTCCCTGCGGTTCGGTGAGGAAGCTCGCGCCGTCCATCGGCACGCCGTCCTCGCCGAGCAGCGTAAGGCGCGGGAACGAGCGCGACAGTTTCATCTCCGAATCCTTGCGGACCTCCAGCGAGATGGCGGAATCGAAATCGATCTTGCGCACCTTGCGTCCGGCGTAGGCGGCGGAGAGATCGAGCCGGGCGCCGAGGGCGGCCAGCTGCGCGACCGCATGCTGGAGCGCGAGCAGTCCGCGCCGCCTCGACGAATTTGCGGCGATCGCGGCACAGTCGCCGGTTCCCTTCAGCGTATCGTCGACCGCCGACGCGATCATGCCGCCGGGGCCGACTTCGAGGAACACGCGATAGCCGTCGTCGCGCATGGCGCGGACGGTATCGGCGAGGCGTATCGGTTTCGCCCAGCGGTCGGCCAGGTCGTTGCGCACGTGGCGCGGTCTGGGCGGGACTTTCGAGGCGCTGGCGCACGAGTAGACGTCGCACACGGCGTCGTGGCGCACCCACGACGAGACGAATTTCTTCACGGCCGGCACGATCGCCGCGCATTTCATCGTATTGAACGGGCGGTCGAGATCGAGTTTCGCGAGCCGCGCGCCGGCGGCCTCGAGCGCCGCAGTCGCCTCTTTTTCGAAACCGGGTTCGACCGAGACCGTCTTCTGCCGGGGCGAGAAGTCGATCGCGACCGACACTTTCCCCGGCGGAAAGTCCTCCAGCGCGGCGTCGATTTCGCCGTCGCGGCGAAGCAGCACCGAATACATCGACGCCGCGGGCAGGCCCGCGTGCCCGACCGCCTTGTCGACGAGCGCGTATATCTCGCCTATCGCCCGCACGCGGTCCGGGCGCGACATTTCGCCCGCCGCGCCCGAGCGCATCATCGCGGCGAGATCGCCGCCCGCGCAGCCGAGACCGCCGTCCGGCTCCATGCCCAGGCGCGCGAAGAGGCGGGTAAGCGCGGACGATGCGGCGAAAGTCGCGACCAGCGCCTGGGCGTAGGCGCCGGACTTGAAGATATCCGCATCGCGGCTGTAGTACGGCGCCGGCGGGAAGATGAAGTTCGAAGGCGTGAAATCGTCGTTTTTCGCCATCGCCTCCTCGAGCTCGTCGAAGGCAGCACGGCATTCCGGGAACTCGACCGCGATGTCGCGCAGCATGTCCGGATAGAACCCCATCACTCCCGGGTAGACGAACGCGAGCTTGCCCTCGCCTTCGCCGAGGAGATGCTTTCTGAAGAAGTAGGTTCCGCTCTTGTCGCACACGCGGGCGGTCTGGCCGTTTTCGATCCGCGAACGCGCCGAGACGAGCCGCGCGCGCAGGGAGTCGACGTCGGCGGCGACGACGGCGAGGACCGATTTCCCCGGCGAAAGCGAGCAGGTGTAGGCGAGGTCTGGGAGCGGCACTTCGGGGACGCGGTCGATGAAGCCGACGAGGCGCGAGATTTCGCCGGCGAGCAGACCGTCGTTTTCGGCCGAGACGACGACGAGTTCGGTGCGGGAGAGGTTGGCCGGCGCGTTCATTCTCTCGTCTCCGGCTCCTCTTCGAGCAGAATCGCCGCCGCGCGGCCGCCGCGCGCCGACGCCTCGACGCGTTCGCTGGCGTCGAAATTCGAGCCGAGCACCGCGGCGCGGCGCGGACGCGAGCTGTCGCCCGACACCCAAGGCCTGGCCTCGCACAGCAGATAGACGCTGGACGACGCGCTGGAAAGCGCGGCGAGCGGATTCTCCACCGCCACCTGGGGCGGCAGGATGCGGTATTTGAGCGCCATCGCCGCCTTCGCCATTCCCGCCGCCATCGCGGCGCGCAGGGTATGGCCGATATTGCCCTTCACCGAACCGATGCCGACGAGCGGGCGCCCCGGACGGTGTTCGCCCCATATCTGCTGCAGCGCGGCGACCTCGCGGCTCTCGGACTGCCCGATTCCCGAGCCGTCCGCCTCGACAAGTCCGATCGTCGTAGGGTCGACGCGCGCCTTTTCGGCCGCCTTGCCGAGCACGTGTCCGGTTTCGGTGTCGACGGTGCGGCCGATCGCGACCGCGCGGATGTTGGCGTAGATGCGGTCGCGGTCGCGCAGGGCGTCGGCGCGCCGTTTGAGCACGAAGAACGCGCCGCCTTCGCCCGGTATCGTGCCGTCCTGCACGGCGGAGAATGGACGCAGCTCGGGACGCTCCGAGAACGGGACGCCGCCCGACAGCCCCTCCAGGTACGAGCGCGACACCGGCGGCGTGACCGCGCCGGCGAGCGCGATGTCGGCGTTGCCGCAGACGAGATCGCAGACCGCCGCGTCGACCGTCGCCGCGCCGGTAAGCATGCCGGCGTCCATTATCGACGACACCCCGGCGAACGCGCACTCGCGGGATATCCACGACGCGAACCGGTAGCCGGTTCCGAGCAGGAACGACGAGGCGTCGGGCACCGGCAGCGATTCGACAAGCTTTTCGCGCACGCCGTCGAGACGCTCGGGCGGAGCGTGCGGGAAAAACCGCCTGATCACCTCCATCGTCTGGTCGAGAAATTCGGTGTGCTGGAGCCAGTTCATCGTCGAGGCGTTGAACGGCGGGGCGTAGCCGAGGCGCACGCTGCCTTCGAGCGGGGTTCTGGAGCGCGGGCGCATCGAGGCGTCCGCCAGCGCGTCGAACGCGAGCTGGGTCGCGAAGTAGAGGTCCTGGTTTTCGCCGGCGTTCACCTGGCGCGGGAAGGTCTGCATCGACGGCACGCAGGAGTAGAGATCGCCGAGCTGCCCCAGCCGCGAGGGATACGGGCGCGCGAACACGCCCTTCCTGCCGACCGGCAGCGCGAGGTCGGGCGGCAGCGGCGCGAGATTGCTGCGCCGCGCCATGACCGCGGCCCAAAGCGCGTCCGGCGACGGACACCCCGCAAAGCGGCAACTCATGCCGACGATAGAAATCGAACACTCCATCTGTTTCGGGCCGGGAGTGGCGGAGGGAGGGGGATTTGAACCCCCGGTACGGGAGTTAACCCGTACGACGATTTAGCAAACCGTTGCCTTCAGCCACTCGGCCATCCCTCCAAATCGTTTTGACGGCGCGTATTTTACCCTATTTTGTTTTTTTGCGCAACCCCCCTTGTGCAAAAAAATTTGGTATAATATCCTTAATGAGAAAAATTGCGGTTTTGATGGGAGGCGTCTCGAACGAACGCGAGGTGTCTCTGGAAAGCGGAAGGAACGTCGCCGGCGCGCTGGCGTCGCTCGGCAGATACGAAGTCGTGCCGGTCGTTCTCGACTCGGACAGTCTCGACGGCATGCCCGACGGCGTGGACGCGGTCTACATCGCCCTTCACGGGTGATGGGGTGATTCGGGCGGCGTGCAGGCGGCGCTGGACGCGCGGAAGATTCCCTACACCGGTCCGGGCGCGAAAGCGTCGCAGATCGCGATGGACAAGATCAAGACGAAGCTGGCGCTGGAGATGAACGGCGTTCCGACCGCGCCGTGGACCCTGGCGTCGCGCGACACCCCGGCCTGTCCGCTTCCGCTGCCGGCGGTCGCGAAGCCGCCGTGCGACGGCAGCTCGGTCGGCATCTCCAAGATATCCCGCGCCGGGGACTGGGCGGCGGCGCGCGACGCCGCGTTCGCGGCCATGAAAACCGGAAACGAGATTCTGGTCGAGGAGTTCGTGCCCGGACGCGAAGCCACGGTCGGCATCATCGACGGCGAAGCGCTGCCGGCGATCGAGATCGTCGCGAAAGGCGGCTGGTACGGATACGACGAGAAATACAACTCCGGCGAGACGGCATATCCGTTCATCGAGGACGCGGAGCTCTCGGAAAAGCTCAGGAAGACCGCGCTCGACGCATACGCGGCGATCGGCTGCCGCGGCGTAACCAGGGTCGATTTCAGGATATCGCCGCTCGGCAGATGCTGCGTACTCGAGCTGAACACGTCGCCGGGCTTCACCTCGCATTCGCTCGTGCCGAAGGCCGGCATGAAGACCGGGCTTTCGTTCGCCGGGGTCTGCGAACGCATTCTGGCGGCGGCGAAACACGACTAGGGGCGGCATGAAGAAGAACAAGATAAGCAGAAACGCGAACCGGCGCGGCTTCAAGATCGTCGCCGGAATCGCCGCGGCCTTGGCGCTGGCGGCCGCCGTCGCGTGCGCGTACTCGACGCTCGAGGAGATGTGGCTCGAGCAGTGCGAAATAACCGACATGGATTCGCAGGTCGAGATTTCGGACGGCGCGATGGTCAAGGCGGACGTCATCGCCGACGAATTCGGGCTTCGCAAAGGCGCGAATCTGGCGAAAATAAACTTCCGCAAGGAGCGCGAGCGCATACTCGCGAAAATACCCAACATAAAAGACGTCCGCATCCGCCGCATACTGCCGGGGAAGGTCGTCATCGGCGTGGACGAGCGCGTGCCGGCGGTACGCATCAAGGGCGAGCGCGGCTGCGTCGCC
>JAGDAE010000177.1 GCA_017959645.1 Kiritimatiellia bacterium | reverse complement strand
GACCCCGACGATCTGCAGCTCGTGCACAAGTTCCGTCCGGTGCTGAAGAACGGCGTGGCGGGGCTGTACGACAGCGTCGCCGACGCGTTCTGCGCGCCCGTCGCGGGCGGCGCGGCGCTTTCTTACGGAGCGGTGTCGCCCTACGACGGGCCGGTCGACGGCGCAAGCGGCGCGGTCGTTTCGGGCGCGGTCGATTCGCCTTCGCAGCCGGCGCCCGCGTCGGCGTACGACAACGGCGCGCTCTACGCGCAGTGGGACGCGATCGAGAACATCGGCCCCGGCCAGAACAGCACCTCGGCCGAGAAGTGGGCCGATCTGAAGAGCGGGTTCAATCTTTCGGTGTACGCGGGCGGCGGCTCGAGCGCGGTCGAATGGACGGACGACGCATATGTCGGGCGCCGCTCGAACGGGATCAAGTTCATGTATCTGGACGACGAGCGGCTTTGGCCGGGGCTCGGCGATACGTGGACGATCCAGGCGTTCATAACCCCGTCGTCGGGATGGTTCCAGAACTATTCGGGCGTTGGCGGCTTCCACGCCGACAACGTCAGCCGTCGCGGAATCTGTTTCGCGCAGTACGTCGACAACACGATCTACTTCTCGTCCCACAAGAGCAGCGACAACTCCTACACCATACAGGTTCCCGCGTCGACTTTCGCGGCCGACACGCCGGTTCTCATAACGATGACTGGTTCGCCCGAAGGGATGAAGGTCTACGCCGACAAGCAGCTCGTCGGCAGCTGCAGCAATCCGGTAGAGTCGCTCTGCACCGCGCCGAGCTTCTACATCGGCAACTCCTACGGCAATCTCGACGCCGCCCGCATGTACGATGGAGAAGTCCACGCGGTGCGGCTCTACTCGAAGAATCTGACCGAGAACGAAATCGCCTTTTCCTACGCGCTCGACCGCGCGCGCTTCTGCGGAGATTCGCTCGAGATCGGCGTATCCGGCGCGGCGATATACGGTTCGATGGCGGTCGCGACGCTCGAGCGCGATTCCGGAGCGGCCGGCGACGCGGCGCAGGTCTTCGCCTACTGCGGCGCGAGCGACGGCGGCATGTCCCCCGCCGCCTGGGACTGCCAGCTGCCGGTCTTCGGCTCGTTTGCGAGCGGTTCCGTTTCCGCTTCCGTCAGGGTCTACGATCTGCCGCCCTCGGCCGAATACCTCAGGTTCGCGGTCGGCGGCATATGGACCGCCGCGATCGAAATCGATTCGCTGCCGCCGCTCGACAACCCCGACCCGGCCCCGGAGATCGGTTCGGTCGAACTCGTGTCCACAAGTCCGTCCAACGCCGTGTACACGGTCGGGATCGCTTCGTTCGGCGACGGATCGTCGAGCTGCGACGTGTATTCGACGATCTCGTACGGCGGCGTCGAAACGACCAATTTCGTGGGCACGGCGACCGGCCCGACGGTGACGGCGAGGTTCGACGGGCTCGTGCATGGCGGAGTTTACGCGGTAAGGTTCTACGCCGTCAACCAGGCCGTGGCTACGCCGGCGTTCTACAACGGCGGCGAGCCGATCGTTCTCGCGACCGCAAGAGGCGGCATCGTCATCGGCAATTACGAGCTTCTCGACTACATACAGTCGTCGGGCACCCAGTACATCAACACCGGCTACATGCCGACGACCGATCTCGAAGTCGATCTCGACATCACCGCCCACGCCGGCGCCAACGAACAGGCGATATTCGGCTCGGGATGGAGCACGACCGGTTACTTCCTGATGTACTACATGAACAACATACGCTACCATACCGGCGGGGCCTGGACCGACTTCCCCAACGGCGGATTCTGGAGCGCGGGCGAGAGGACGCACGTCCACCTTTCGCACTACGGAATCGAGATCAACGGCAACAGCACCGCCTACAGCCCGAGCTCCGGCGACGACCAGCGCAATCTGTGCATCTTCATGACCGGCGACGGAAGCGGCACTCGCGGAACGTTCCGTCTGCACCATCTGGCGATGACGAATTCGACCGCCAAGCTGCGCGACTACTATCCGGCCCGCGACACTTCCAGCGGCGCGGTCGGGCTTTACGATCTGGTGAGCGGCACGTTCTTCCCCGACGCCGACGGGCGCTCGCCGTTCGTCGCCAGCGCCGGCGTGCTGAACGGCGACATCTTCTTCGACGGGCCCGGACAGGCCCCGCAGGCGATCTTTCCGAGCGTCATGTCGACATCGGCCACCAACGCGGTCGTGGCATTCTACCTCAACGATCTCGGCGCGGGCGCGGTTTCGTGCGACATCACGGTTTCCCTCGCTGGCGGGCAGGGGGCGGCGACGCGCACGGTCGAAATACCCGGCCACGCCAGTCTCGGCATGGTATACCTTGCGTTCGATTCGCTCCGCCCGGCCTGCGGCTACACCGCGAGCGTGACGGTTGACAACGGCCTCGCCGGCGGGACGGCGTCCTTCGTGATTCCGTTCTCGACCAAGGGCGAAAGCTACACGGTCGGCGTGAACTCCAGGCCCGGATTCATCGAGGCGACCGACAACAACGCGTGGAACTACGGCTTCGACATAACCGGCGGAATCTGGTGGTACGTCGACGCGCCGTGGGCGGCGCACATGGGCAACAGCGGCTACTCGCTCGCCGGGCCGTGGACGCAGCACCAGCTCGACGGCACGACCACGACCGGCGCGTGGCGCGACTACGTGACGTTCGGCTACAAGGCGAAGATGTGGATGGAGACCGGAGTCTACTACTTCGGCGGCAACATCGACGACAACGCCGGCGTCGTGATCGACGGCGCGGCGGTATTGAACGTCGGCGCGACCGGCAACGTGGGCAATCCCGACCACGTGCAGAAGGCGGCCTACACCTGCACCGAGGAAGGGTGGCACGACATCGCGATCTACGCCGGCAACGGCTGGGGCGGGTACGGGCCGTACGGCGGCTTCCCGGGCATCGCCTGGGCGCGCGGAACCGACGACCGCACCGATATCGAAAACTGGCACGTGTTCACCAACTCCGAGAGCTTCGTGCGCTACGCGGTGTTCTACGACGACACGGTAGTTCTCGCCAACTCCGCGCTCGCCGGCCAGACGGCGACGTGCGTCG
Source organism: Kiritimatiellia bacterium (assembly GCA_017959645.1). Classification (GTDB taxonomy): domain Bacteria; phylum Verrucomicrobiota; class Kiritimatiellia; order RFP12; family UBA1067; genus UBA1067. The sequence continues at coordinate 2,662 of JAGDAE010000177.1, read as the reverse complement.
TGAATTCCGAGCGCGCGGCCGGCGCGGCAGTCTATCTCTACGCCGCGGACGGCTATCTCGGCAGCGACATCTCGCTCTGGGGCGAGCCGGTCGCGAGCGGGACGCTTGACGCGAACGGCTCGTACACCTTCACGGTCGCGCTTCCCGCGGGCACGCAATACGTCAGGTTCATCACCGGCGAAGTCGACGGAATCGTCTACGAGTCGGTCGCCTACCCGGTGGCCGAGATAGCGGCCGTCGACGCCTCCAAGCCGGCGGCGAGCTTCACCTCGGTCGTGTCGACAGCGCCGGCGTCGGCGACGATCAGCGCGGCGGTGTCTTCGTGCGGCCAGGCGGCCGAGGTCGATATCGTGGTAAGCTACGGCTACAGCCCCGACGATCTCGAATTCGAGGAAACCTTCACCGGCTTCGGCATGGGCTCGGCGATCTTCACGATCGAAGGGCTCGACCCCGCCCACACCTACTACGCCACTTTCCACGCCGAGAGCGCGGGCGACAGCTCGGACGAAACCGGAATCTTCAGCTTCACCACCCCGAGAACGAAGAACGTCTACGACGCGCTGCCGGGCGACGCCGGCTGGTCGCTGCCGGGCCTGTGGCAGGCCGACGAGGCGGGCGGGCTCAGCACGCCGGTTACCAACCACCCGACCCGCGTGCGCGCGATAGGGCCTCTCGCGTTCAACTCCTACTACACCGCGGCAGGGACCGGAACGTGGAAGGTGTTCAACCTCGACGGCACGTCCGGCGACAGCGGATGGTACCAGGGCGGCGCGAGATTCGGCTACGCCGGCTACATCTATCTCGACAAGACGCACACGTACTACATCCACGGCTGGATCGACGACGCCGCATCGATTTCCATCGACGGCACAGCGATCATCTACAACGGCGACGTGAACTATACGCCCGAGTTCACCGGCTGGCACTATCTCGAAGCGCTTGCGATCGACTACACCGGCTACGCGGGCTCCGTAAACGGCTTCATGATCGACGGCGTGAATCTGGCCGACCCGGGCGACGGCTCGATTCTGAGAACGCGTCCGGGCGTGCGCGACGGCAGGGTGGTATCGTCGGCGACGGTCGACGGCAAGCTCAACGCCTCGCTCGAGTTCGGCGCCTGGCAGGTCGTCAGCACGTCCGAGTTGTGGGTAGCCTACGGGCCGGACTACGGCGGCGACGACTGGTCCGACTGGGACAGGGCCGAGAAGGTCGCCGATCTGCCGGTCGAGACGACGGCATACAACTACGAAGGAATCTCCGGCGCGGGAACCGACTATCTCTACGCCCACTTCTTCACCAAGGCCGAGGTTGACGGTACCGTCTACTGGCAGTGGTGCGGCGACGAAATCGTCCTCGACGACGGCTCCAGGCCGATCGTCGACTTCGCCGTAGCCGACGGCAGCATGGGCGACACGCTGCGCGCGGGCGGCGTCGTGGTTTCTTCCGGCGCCGGCGACACGGCGGCGCTGTCGTTCCTCGTGTCCACGTCGTCCGACATGGCCGGCGCGGTCTCCCACGCGGCGGGCGACTACGCTTCCGGCGAGGTCTTCGACTTCCTGATCAACGTGCCCGACACGTCCGCGCCCGGCTACATCGCGCCGGGCGGGACCTACTACGTGCAGGCGGTGCTGACCGGCGAGGGCGGAGCCAAAAACGTCTCGAGCGTCATCGAAGTCTATGCCGAAGACGGGGCCGATTTCGGCGCGGTGTCGGCGACGGACGTCAACGCCTTCGTCACGTTCGCGGGAACGCTTGCCGACGCAGGCGCGAACACGGCCACCGTCTACCTCTACACCGGCGCAGCCGCGAACTCGCTCACCAACACCGCCAGCTGCACCGTCGCCGCCGACGGGGATCCGTTCTCGATAACGGTGGAGTTCCCCGCCGTGCGCGAGACGGTATACTGGGCGTTCATGGTCTCCAACTCCTGCGCGAGCGCGACGTGGACTTCGTGGACCGAGACGGCCTCGATCTACATCCGCGACCAGTACACCTACTACTGGAAGAGCTCGGTCCACGCGGGTGACTGGGCCGACCCCGCCAACTGGACGGTCGACGGCAACCCGGCACAGGCGACGTATCCGGACGGCTCGTCTTGCGTCGCCGTGTTCGATACCTCCGAACCCGGGACGCCGTACGAGATATCCGTCGACCGCTACGTTGGCGTTCTCTACACCTACTTCCAGACGCCCGACGCCACCTACACGTTCACAGGCGAAGGATACGGCGACGACGTCAACTGGTCGAACAACCACGGGGACGCCAACCCGCCGTCGGGAATCTTCCAGGCGGGCGGATGGCCCACGATGGGCACGGGCATCAGCCTCACGTTCAAGGATCTGTACATTTGCCTGCACGGCTTCGCCGCCTCCAACGGCCTGACGTTCACTCTCGACCACTCCTACCTCGAGAACTGGGGCGCCTCCTGGGCGAACGGAGTCGGCGTGACGCTCGACATCAAGAACACTTCGGTGTGGAGACAGTCGGCGGAACATCTGCACTCGACCGGATCCGACTTCCATCTGATCCTCGACGATTCGGTGTTCTGGGGCGCGGGCGGCGGAGTAATCAACCTCGCCTACGACCACAACTCTTCAAGCGGCTCGTACCTTATCGACATCTACGGAACCCATCCGTACATCGAGTGCGGCAACCACTTGCT
>JAGDAE010000176.1 GCA_017959645.1 Kiritimatiellia bacterium | reverse complement strand
TGCGATACCCTTCGAGAAAACTCTCCGGGGAGATCGCGTCGAAAAGCCGGTCGAACGGCACGATTTCGCCTTCGCACCAATCGAGCGACAGTAAATGGTTTCCTAAGAAATCGAAAATGACGCGCGGGAGGTTCACGCTCACGACGACCGGAGAATCGATTTTTTCGAGATGCTCCACAAGCCGCGCGTACTGCTTTTCGCGGCGGAAAGGCACGAGCTTCAGCGCGAACCGCGAACCGTCCTCGCGCGTTCCGGCGAAGTTGACCGATTGCGAGCCGCGTTCGATGCGGACGAGTTTCGCGACCCGCCTTCCGGAGCGTTCAGACACCATTTCGGCAAGGCGCTTCACCTGCATCTGTCGAACGCCTTTCCCGAGCTTATGGGCTTTCCGTCCGGACCGTACACGTAATCCCAATAGGCGCCGCGCTTCCTGTCGAGGATCCGCAGCAGCCGCCGGTCGGAACGCAGAAGCGACGCCGTGTCCTCCGGCGAAAGGGCGCGGTCGATGGAGCCGAGAATGGCCTTGCGCAGATTGATGTGCGACGTTGGCGTGTCGTCGAAGCGCAAGGGACCGTCCCAGCCGTCGCCTTTGACCATGAGCAGCGTCGAGGCGCGCGGGGTGCCGCCGGGAACGCTCCGCGCGTAGTCGGAGCCGTGGTCGGCGGCGATTACTATGAACGAATTTTCGTACAGCCCGCGTTCGCGATAGGCGTCCATCAGCCGGGCCGCGTTCACCAGCACGTTTGACACCGCCTGGCGCATCGCCGGATATCCTTTGGGAACTTTGCCGAGGTGGTTGCCGTCCGCATCGAAAACCAGCGGCATGTGCGAGCCGTAGCTGTGGACGAAGGCGAACATCTGCCGCCGGTCGCCGGATACCGGCTGCTTCGCGAGCCGCGGGAAAAGGACATGCTCGTGCACGTACAGCTTGTCGCCGTTTGCGCGTCTGCTGTGCAGCTTCGCCCACAGATACTTGCCTTTCGCGATAAACGGCAGCACCCGGAATTTCACGACCGAATCCACCGACAGGAACGGAACATCGCGCGAATGGCGGAACACGCACGGCACGTATCCCTTCGGCGCTTCGGGCGCGCGCCGCTCGACCTCGGCGTTCGAATAGCCGTAGGGAAACGAATCGAGCATGCAATAGACGGCGTCGCCGTGGCGCTCGAAAGCGCGGAACAGCGAATCCTCGCCCAGCATGGACATGGTGAAATCGGCCTGCGTCTGCCCTTCTTCGATGTACTTGCCGGTCATCATGCCCGGAACGCCCCTCGCGGTTCCGTCCATCGCCCCGACATTGTTGCGGTAAAGCACGAAGCCGTCGAACTTTCCGGCAAGATCGCCATCGGCCGCGAGGATCTCGGCTGAATCGTCGGCCGTCATCGAATCGGTCGTCAGCACGATCACGTTGCGGACCGGCGAATACTCGATCGCGTCCGCGATGTCGGAATTCAGCGCGAACCCGGTTCCGTCGCCGACCGCGGCGCCGGACATATCGTCCTTGCGGACGTCGAAAAGCGATGCGACCCCCATCGCCAGCACCGCTAGCGCCGCAAGATGGAACCAGCGCCGAATAAAACGGCGAAAGGCCAAAGCCGCCACGACCAGCCCAGCGAGAACCGCGAGATCCCAGACCATCCGGGCGACATTGCCGAACTCCGGCGAAAGATTTCCGTCGATCTCCGGCAGGCCGAACGAAAGCGGGCCTGACTCGAGATAGGCGAACGCCAGCACGGCTACGGCCAGCGACGACAGAAAGCCGCGCAAGAACGCCTCGGAAATCCAGAACAGCGCGAACAGGACGCAAGAAAGCGCAACCGCCGCGACCGTCTGCTCCATAAGCAGCCGGAAAAGCGCGAACGGATAGTTTGAACTGTTCGCGACATAAGTCTGCACCGGCAATACGACCATCAGAAAGACCGACGTCGACACCGCCGCGGCCAGCGCGCGCGCCACGACGCCCTTATCTCGAAGGCCTGCCATTCTTCGGCGTCTCCATCGTTCCGTCTTCGTGGAATATCCAGTCGTAGACTATATTGTCGTTCTTGCGCTCTATGTAGCGGAAAAGCCGGTCTTTCGTGTGCAGGATGCCGTCGATTCCGGCGCGGTCGAGGGGTCCCGCGCAAGCCGCCTTCAAAAGCGGGGCGATTTTCGAATGGCTCGTGGCCAGGCCGGATATCTCGAAAGGTCCCGTCGCTCCGTCGGCCTTCACCCACAAAAGCGCCGAGGCCTGCCCGTGCGAATCGGGATCGTGCGGCGCGAGTTTCGAGCCATGGTCGGTGGTCGCGACGATGAACGAACTGTCGTATATGCCCTTCTCCCGGTATGCGTCCATCAGCCGGCTCAGATGCACGAGCGCGTTCGAAACCGCCTGTCTCAGAACCTGCTCGTCGCGGCGCTTCTCCTTTACCGGGTTCCCGTCGCAGTCGAACATCAGCGGCATGTGCGAACCGAATGTGTGGAATTTGCCGAACATCTGTCTGGGATCGGACGATACCGGCTTCGAGGCCAGTTCGGGATACATCACGTGCTCGTTGACGAAATGCTCGTTCGCCGCCTCGAGCATCTTGCGGCTGTGCAGTTTCTGGAAGAGGATTTTCTCTTTCGCCGCGAACGGTGCGACCCGGTAGAACACGACGTCGAGAATGCTCATGTACGGTATTTCCGTCGCCGGGGACAGAACCGCCGGAATGCCGGTCTTCCCGGCGAACGGAGCCTTCCCCTCCGTCTTTGCGGTCGTGAAACCGTATGACAGCACATCGCAAATGCAGTAGATCGCGTCTCCATGATCCCGGAACGCCTGCAGGATGGAATCCGGTCCAAAAACAGACATCATGTATTCCGGCGTATTGCCGCCCGCCTCGTAGTACTTGCCGGTCATCAGCGAAGGCACGCCGCGTTTGGTGCAGTCGTGCATGCCGATATTGTTCCGGTAGGCGACGAAACCGGGGAATTTCGCCGCCAGCGCCGGGTCGGCGGCGATTATGTCGGCTGCGACCGTGGCCGGCATCGTGTCGAGAACGAAAAGCAGGACGTTTCTGGACGGGGAATATTCGACGTTCGCGACGATCTCCGACGATATCGCAAGCCCTCCCTCGCCGGCGAACCGGCTTTCCCCGACGGCGTCGTCGGCCGGCCTCACGTCGAAAAGCGCCGCCGTGCCCAGAACCAGAATCCCGGACGCCACCAGATGGATGCGTTCCCTGGCCATGCAGAAAAATACGGACGTCGCCGCAAAAACGCCGACCCACACGATCGCATCCCAGAGCGCGCGCGACACGTTCCCGAGTTCCTTCGGCAGCTCTCCGTTGATTTCCGGAAGCCCGAACGACAACGGCCCCGACTCCAGATATGCGGCCGCCATGAATCCAATCGCGACCGGCGTCAGCCATCCCTTGGCGAAACGGTCCGACAGCCAGAGCAGCGCGAACGCGACGGCGAAAAGCGCAGCTGTCGCGACCAACTGCTCGCCGGCGAGACGCCAGACGCCGAACGCATAGTCGCCGCGGTTGCCCAACAGCGTCTGCAAAGGAAGAACCAGCGCAAAAAAGGCGGCGAACGACAGCGCCGTCGCGACGCGGCGGATCATTTGCGGACTACCTCTTCCTCGACCTCTTTGCCGGAGTTCTCGTCGCGCCCGAGCGCCTTGTTCGCCCCGCGCTTGATCTTGCGCCAGACGACGCCAAAGACGACGCCGAGCGCGATAGCCACGCCAGCGATCGCCTGGACAGTGTACGACATCACAGAGGGGTCGACATATGCCACCGTCATTTCTTTTTCCTTTCCATGAGAGAATCGAGGATGTATCCGCCGGCGACTTCGCCGGCGTGTCCGGGGTTGAAGAAATTCCGCGCAAGAGTCTGTTCGATCCTTTCGGCGAACTTCCCCGGGTTCGCCAGCATTTCGTCCGCCGCGCGCGCGGCCGCCGCAGGATCGTCAGGCGGCACCGACACGCCGGTCTCGTTGCGGAACGAGATGTCGGTCGGGACGATTCCGATCTTTTTCCATTCCGGATTGACCACCTTCATCGGCGTATCCACGAACAGGCACGGACGGCGCGTCTTGAACGCGAACTCGTACGCGATTCCAGACCAGTCCGTGACCAGCAGGTCGGACCGATCCATCGTCGACGGCTTCGAGAAATCGGTCTCGAGGACGATTCCGGGAACGTTCGCGAAGCGCTCTTCGATCGCCTGGATCTTCGCCGGGCTGCGCCGCACGTACTGCGGATGCGGACGTATGACGATTTCGCGGTCTTCGCCGCGCAGCGCCTCGACGAGCGAATCCAGGCACGTGTCGAAAATATTGTCCGGCTGGTGCGAATTCGCGATCATTATCCGCTTCTTTCCCGGCTCCGCGCGCGCCGGCGCCTCGCCGCCGAGCAGCGTGTCGAGCAGCGGATAGCCCGATTCGACCAGCTTCTTCGGCTTGAGCCCGTACACCTTTTCGGTGGCGCGGTGCTCGGCGACCTGGAATGGTCCGTTTCACATGATCGTGTCGAAATTGTCGAACGCCCCCTTGCGGTAGC
>JAGDAE010000175.1 GCA_017959645.1 Kiritimatiellia bacterium | reverse complement strand
TGAAACGTGAGTTCAACGTCGCCTGCGACGTGGGCGCTCCGCAGGTGGCCTACCGCGAGACGATCACGGTTCCGGTCGAGAACGAGTACAAGCATGTCAAGCAGTCCGGCGGACGTGGCCAGTATGCGCACGTGTGCCTCAAGCTTGAGCCTCAGGAGCCCGGCAAGGGCTTTGAGTTCGTCAACGAGATCAAGGGCGGCGTAATCCCGACCGAGTACATCCCCGCGGTCGAGAAAGGCGTCAAGAAGGCGCTCGAGTCGGGTCCGCTCGCGGGCTTCCCGGTTGTCGACGTCAAAGCGACGGTCTACTTCGGTTCGTACCACGAGGTCGACTCGAACGAATTCGCGTTCATCACCTGCGCGATGCAGTGCTTCAAGCAGGCGTTCCTCAAGGCGAAGCCACAGCTGCTCGAGCCGATGATGGACGTCGAGGTTGTGGTTCCCGAACAGTACATGGGCGCGGCGAACGGCTCGATCAACCAGCGGCGCGGACGCGTCGAGGGCATGGACGACCGCGCGGGAGTCAAGCTCATCAAGGCGACGGTCCCGCTCGGCGAGATGTTCGGCTACTCGAACGCGATACGCACGGTCACGCAGGGGCGCGGAACCTTCACGATGATCTTCAAACAGTACGAGGCGGTTCCGAAGAACATCGCCCAGGAGGTTGTCGAGAAACGCGTCAAGGAGGGGAAGGTCCGTCCCTCGGCCGAGTAAGGCCGGGCGGAGACGCAAAAGCGAAAGGCAGACCGGAACGTGGCGAAGGTCTGCCTTTTCTTTATGGAGAAAGCGGTGCGGCGGGGCAGATACGGTTTCAGGGTGCGCGCATACGAGTGCGGGCCGGACGGCGAAGCGACGCTGCCGGCGGTCTGCGACTATCTGCAGGAGGCGGCGTCGAGGCACGCGGAAGAGCTCGGTTTCTCGCGCTCGGATTTCGCCGCCGGCAATCTCGACATAACCTGGGTGCTCGCGCGGATGTTCGTAAAGGTGCTGCGCTATCCGAAGTGGAACGAAGAAGTGTCGGTAGAGACGTTCCCGCGCGGCGGACGCAGAATCGTCGCATGGCGCGATTTCGAGATCAAGGACGCTTCCGGCGCTACGATCGCTCTGGCGACGTCGGACTGGATGACCATCGACCTTTCTTCGCGCAGACTCGCACCGATTCCGGCGAACGTCCTCGAAGCTGCCGATTCCGGCGAAGCGCCGGTCTTCGGCGAAGAACCGTATGCGGCGCGTCTGCGCTTTCCGGAAAATGGCGGAGAAATCTTCCGCTTCAAGGCGATGAAGGCGCACATCGATCTCAACGGCCATGTCAACAATGCGCACTATGTGGAGTGGCTGCTCGAGCCGGCTGGTTCCGGAAAAGTGTCCGAACTGGAGATCGCATTCAAGTCCGAGACGCTCGTCGGCGAGGAGGTATGTGTGCAAATCGCGCGAAACGCGGAGGAAAATGCGACATACCACCGGGTGTTCGCCGCGGACGGACGCGACCATGCAATTGCAATCACCAGGCCGGCGGTGAAATAAAACGGACGTCTGGTGCGTCTTTCCAAAGTGGATTTACACATCGAAAACAAATGAAAGGGAAAGTTCCATGAAACTTGCAACGATGCTTGTGTCGGCGATTGCCGCGTGCGCGTGTTTTGCGCAGGGTCCCGCTCCGCGCGAAGGCGGCGGACGCGGTTTTATGCGCAACGGCGGCGGGATGATGGGCGATCCGATCGTCCGTCTGGCGATGAATCCGCGTGTAGCTGAAAAACTCGGTCTCACCGACGAGCAGAAAGAAAAGATGAAGGCGCTTCGCGACGGGCGCAAGGGCGGCATGGAGAAGTTTGGCGAGATCAGAAAGCTCGAGGAGAAGCAGGTCGCGCTCATGAAAGCCGAAAACGTCGACGAAGCCGCGGTCATGGCGGCGATCGACGAGCTGTTCGAGCTTCGCAAGGCGATGGCCAAAGACCAGGCGAAGCTGGCGATAGCGATCAGGGCGATCCTCACGCCCGAGCAGATCGCGAAGGGTCAGGAAGAGCTGAAGAATTTCGGCCCAGACCGCCGCCCGCGCCGCAACGGGCAGGGCGACAAGTAAGCCGTCCAAAGAATCGGGCAAGCCGGCGGGGCGCAGGTTCCGCCGGCCGTTTTTTTTCGTTTCGCCGTCCGTTGGACGGCGAAATATGATATAATATCCCGAATTCAAGGAAAACCAGCGAAATGAAAAATCTGACGGCGGACGAGCTCCGCGACCTGTATCTTAAATTCTTCGAGTCGAAGGGCCACAAGATAATCCCCGGCGCTTCGGTGATTCCGGAGAACGACCCTACCGTTTTGTTCACGACGGCGGGAATGCACCCGCTCGTACCTTATCTCATGGGCGCGATGGAGCATCCTGCCGGCACGCGGCTCACGGACGTGCAGAAATGCGTGAGGACCGGCGACATCGACGAGGTCGGCGACGCGGCCCATCTGACGTTTTTCGAAATGCTCGGCAACTGGTCGCTGAACGACTACTTCAAGAAAGAGGCGATTTCCTGGTCTTACGAGTTTCTCACCGAAAAGCTCGGGTTCTCGCCCGGCCAGCTGAACATTACGGTGTTCCGCGGCGAGGGCGCACCCGGCGACGAAGGGTATATACCCGCCGACGAAGAGGCGGTCGAGATATGGAAATCGCTCGGAATCCCCGAAGAGCGCATATTCCGCCTTCCGCGGGAGGACAACTGGTGGGGCCCGGCCGGCACGACGGGACCGTGCGGTCCGGACACGGAGATGTTCATCGACACCGGCAAGGAGAAGTGCGGTTCCGGGTGCCGTCCCGGCTGCCACTGCGGGAAGTACGTCGAGATATGGAACGACGTGTTCATGCAGTACAACAAAAACGAGGAGGGCAAGTTCGTTCCGCTCGGGCGCCACAACGTGGATACCGGCATGGGCGTCGAGCGGACCATCTGCATGATGAGCGGCGCGCCGACGGTGTACGACACCGAGATTTTCGCGCCGATAATGGCGGCGATCGACAGGATGTCCAACGTGCCGGCCGACGCGGATCCGGCCGAGGTTCTCAAAGCGCGGCGGGTCATAGCCGACCATATGCGTACGGCGACGTTCATACTGTGCGACCCGAAGGGCGGGGTGAAGCCGGGCAACATCGGGGCGAACTACGTTCTCAGGCGACTCATCCGGCGCGCGGTCAGGTTCGCGCGGATGCTGGGGATCGCCGAGGGATTCACGGTGCGGCTGGCGGAGACGATATGCGCGAAGTACGCGCACGTGTATCCGGAACTCAAGGCGAATCTCGAACAGTGCAAGCTCGATTTCGAGGCGGAGGAGCGCCGGTTCAACGCGACGCTGGACAAAGGCGAGGCGATGTACCGCAAAGTCGCAGAACAGCTCAAGTTGCATGGACAGAACCGCATATCCGGCAAGACGGCGTTCAAGCTCTACGACACGTTCGGCTTCCCGTTCGAGATGACGCTCGAGATGGCCGCCAAAGACTCGCTCGAGGTCGATCGCGAAGGCTTCGAGGAGGCGAACCGCAAGCACCAGGAGCTTTCGCGCACGACGAGCGCCGGGTCGTTCAAGGCGGGGCTGCAGGACAACAGCGAGGTCGTAACGCGCATGCACACGGCGACGCATCTGCTGCACGCCGCGCTGCACAAGGTGCTGGGGCCGACGGCGAACCAGAAGGGCTCGAACATCACCGCCGAGCGTCTGCGGTTCGATTTCACGTGGCCGGAGAAGATGACAGACGGACAGATCGCCGAGGTCGAGAAGCTGGTAAACGGATGGATCGAGCAGGGCATCGACGTGACCAAGAAGACGACCACGGTCGAAGAGGCCAAGGCCGAGGGGGCGATGGCGCTTTTCGGCTCGAAGTACGGAGACCAGGTTTCGCTCTACACGATCGGCGACGTTTCGAAGGAGATATGCTGCGGGCCGCACGTCGCCAACACGCGCGAACTGGGCGGATTCAAGATCGTCAAGGAACAGTCTTCGTCGGCGGGAGTGCGCCGCATCAAGGCGACGATAGCGAACATGTAAAGCCGCGGAAGGGACGGAAGAGATGGCAAGACAGGCAGACGCGGAAGGCAAGCTGCGCGAGATGGCGGCGCGCATCAGGGAGATGCGCGAGATCGTCGGGTACAGCGTCGGACAGATGGCGGAGTTCACCGGCGTTCCGGTCGAGGAATACCGCAAGGTCGAGGCGGCGCAGGCCGACCCGACGTTCAATTTTCTGCACCAGTGCGCGATCGTCTTCGGCGTCGACATAAACTCGCTGCTCGAGGGGCATTCGGCGCATCTTTCCGGATACGAGGTTACCCGGGCGGGGCAGGGACCGGTCACCGCGAGCGAAACGCACATGACGATACGCAACCAGGCGGCGATGTTCAAGGACCGCCTGGGCACGCCGTACTGGGTGACATACAAGTACGACGAGCGGCTTCTGGAGCAGCCGATTTCCACGACGACCCACGCCGGCCACGAATTCGACATCGTGCTCAAGGGTTCGATGAAGGTGCGCGTCGGCGACCACGTCGAAACGCTCAACGAGGGCGATTCGATCTACTACAAGTCGTCCACTCCGCACGGCATGATCGCGGCGACGCCGGCGGGGGTGACTTTCCTCGCGATGGTGATGGCCGGCGAGGACGGCGACTCCCACCTCGGACTCGAGACGATACGCCCGAAAACCGACCGCACGCCGCTTGTCGCCGACCGGTATTTCGACATACTCGAGGACGAACGCGGGTGCCTGCAGCACATCCGCTTCAGGGACATCGAAAAGTTCAACTTCGCTTTCGACATCGTGGACGCAATCGCGGCGAAATATCCGGACAAACTGGCGATGCTCCACGTGAGCGACCATTTCACCGAGCGCCGGTTCACCTTCAGGGAGATCAGCGAGACGTCGAACCAGATTGCGAACTACTTCCTTTCGCTGGGGATTTCGCGCGGCGACAAGGTCATGCTCGTCATGAAGCGCCACTTCCAGTACTGGCCGACGATAATCGCGCTGCACAAGATCGGTGCGGTCGTCATACCGGCGGTGAGTCAGCTCCTGGTGCACGATTTCTCGTACCGCTTCAAGGCGGCGGACGTCAAGGCGCTGGTCTGCACGGCCGACGGCGACGTCGCCGGCGAGGCGGAGAAGGCCGAGACCGAGACCGGCATGAAGCTCGAAAAGTTCATCGTGAACGGCGAGCGCGAAGGATGGCGGCCGCTCGACCGCGAATACACCGGGTTTTCGCGCGTGTTCGGCCGGCGCGCCGACTCCCCGGGCGGCAACGACCCGATGCTAATGTTCTTCACCTCGGGAACCACCGGCTACCCGAAGATGGCTCTCCATAGCTACAAGTACGCGCTCGGCCACTACGTGACCGCCAAGTACTGGCACCAGGTCGAGCGCGACGGGCTGCATTTCACCATCTCCGAGACCGGCTGGGCGAAAGCGTCGTGGGGCAAGCTCTACGGGCAGTGGATGTGCGAGGGGGCGCTTTTCGTCTACGATTTTGCGCGTTTCGACGCCGAGAAGATACTGCCGATGTTCGCGAAGTACAGGATAACCACGTTCTGCGCGCCGCCGACGATGTACCGCATGCTGATCAAGCAGGACATAGCGAAGTACGACTTCAGTTCGGTGCACCACGCCACCACGGCCGGCGAGGCGCTGAATCCGGAAGTCTTCACCCAGTTCCAGAAGGCGACGGGACTGAAGATATACGAGGGCTTCGGCCAGACCGAGACGACCTGCGCGCTCGCAGTGCTTCTCGGCGACGCGCTCAAGCCGGGCTCGATGGGCAAGCCGGTACCCGACTACGGAATCGATCTCGTGGACGAGGACGGCAATCCGGTCCCGCCCGGCGAGCACGGAGAGATCGTGGTCAGGACGCCGCGCGACAATCCGCATCCGGGTATTTTCATCGGCTACTACAAGGACGAGGAAAAGACGGCCGAGGCGTGGCGCGGCGGCGTCTACCACACCTGCGATCTGGCGTGGAAGGACGAAGACGGCTACTACCACTACGTCGGGCGCGCCGACGACGTGATCAAGTCATCCGGCTACCGCATAGGCCCGTTCGAGATCGAGAACGTGATCATGGAGCTGCCGTACGTGGTCGAATGCGGGGTTTCGGCGGCGCCAGATCCGGTGCGCGGGCAGGTCGTCAAGGCGACGATCAAGCTTGTCCCCGGCAAGGAGCCGAGCGAAGAGCTGAAGAAGGAAGTGCAGGAATACGTCAAGCACCACACCGCGCCGTACAAGTATCCGCGCATCGTCGTGTTCAAGGACGAACTGCCGAAGACGGTGTCGGGCAAGATCCAGCGCAATCTTCTTTAAAGACAGGGAGGCGGTAGACGATGGCGAAACTTACCGAAATCGGCTGGGACGAATACAGCGCGCTTCCGCTCGAAAGCAAGAAGCCGTATCTGATGCGTCTGGAGGGCGACGGAATGCCCTACCACACCCTGTTCGCGCAGCAGTTCGACCGCGCCCTGCTCGAGCGGCTGTGCGCTCTCGCGAACCGGATACGCTTCATCAACAAGTCCAAGGAAGGCGCGCTGTACCTCAAGAACGTGCTCGCGCACAAGCGGGCGATGCTGTACTTCTCGCAACCGTCGTCGAGAACCTTCCTTTCGCATCTGGCCGCATGCCAGCTTCTTGGCATAACGACCGGTTCGGTGCGCGACGCGGCGACGTCTTCGGAATTCAAGGGCGAGAGCAGGGAGGATTCGATAAGGACGTTTTCGTCCTATTTCGATCTCATAATCATGCGCTCGCCCGAGCAGGGGCTCGCCGAGAAGATGGCGTGGGAGCTTTCGAACTCCGACCGCCCGATTCCGATCCTGAATGCCGGCTCAGGCAAAGACCAGCATCCGACCCAGGCGCTTCTCGACATTTACACGCTCGTCAGGTCTTTCGAGGAGAAAGGCGGGCTCGACGGGCGGACCGTCGTGTTCTGCGGCGATCTTCTGCGCGGGCGCACGGTGCGTTCGCTTTCGTATCTTCTGACCGACTTCGACGACGTCAGGCAGATCTTCGTCGCGCCGGAAGAGCTCCGGGTTCCCGACGACGTGATTGCGATTCTGAAGGCGAAAGGCATCCGCTACGAGATCCGGGACGATCTGCGTTCGGCGGTGCGTGAGGCCGATGCGGTCTACATGACGCGCATCCAGGACGAATGGGACGCATCGGCGGGAGAGTCGGCGAAAATCGACACTTCGCGCTTCAAGTTCGGCGCGGAGGAGCTCAAGCTGCTCGGCAAGGACGGGATAATAATGCATCCGCTTCCGCGCAGAGACGAAATCGCTACCTGCTGCGACCGCGACCCGCGCGCGATGTACTGGCGGCAGATGCGCAACGGAATGTGGATACGCTCGGCGCTGATAGCCGGGACTTTCGGATACGAGCGCGCGATCATGGATTGCGGCTATTGATTTTAAAAGACAAGGAGACAAAAATGAGACCTGTTGTACTGGTGATCCGCGACGGCTGGGGAGTAAACGAAAGAAACGACGGCAATTCCGTATATTGCGCGAAGACGCCGGTGATCGACCGTATCCGCGCGCGATACCCGCACTGCCTTCTCGACTGCTGCGGCGAGGCGGTCGGGCTACCCGACGGCTATCAGGGTTCGAGCGAAGTCGGCCATCTCAACATGGGCGCTGGACGCATCGTCGTGCAGGAGCTGAAGCGCATCGACGATGGACTTTCCTCCGGCGAGCTTTTCGGCAACGCGAAGTGGAAGAATCTCGTCGCCGAATGGAAGAAGAACAATTCCGTCTTCCATTTCTTCGGGCTTCTCCAGGACGAGGGCGTGCACGCCCACCAGGAGCATCTTTTCAAGCTCGTCCGGCGCGCGCGCAAGGAATTCCCCGAAGGGAGAATCGTCGTGCATCCGTTTCTCGACGGACGCGACACCCCGCCGCGCTCGACGCTTGAATACGTCGCGCGCCTCAAACAGGAGCTGGCCGCGGTCGGCAACGCGTCCATCGGCACTGCGATGGGCCGCTACTACGGCATGGACCGCGTCAAGAACTGGAAGCTCACGAGCCAGGCGTACGACTGCATCGTCGGCGCGAAGGGCAAGCGCGCGGCGAGCGTCGAGGAGTGCGTGAAGGCCGAGTACGAAAACGGCCTTACGCCCGACGGCACGCCGATGACCGACGAATACATACCGTGCTACGTGATCGGCGACTACGCCGGCATGAAAGACGGCGACGTCGCAATGCACACCAACTACCGCCAGGACCGCGCGATACAGCTTACCCAGGCGTTCGTCTGCGACGACTATCCCGGCGAGCGCTGCGCGCGCCCCAAAGTCGCGTTTCTCGGTTTCACCCGCTACTGGGACGAATTCGAAGACTATCTTCTCGGCGCGATGGGCGCGGGCGGCGGAATGGACAATCTGCTCGGCGAAGTCGTGTCGAAGGCGGGAATCCGCCAGCTCCGCATTGCCGAGACACAGAAGTTCCGCCATGTCACCAGCTTTTTCAACGGCAAGTCGACGACGCCCTCCGAGGGCGAGGATCAGGTCGAGGTCAAGAGCCGGTTCGATCCGGCGACGTTCGCTTCCCATCCGGAGATGGACGCCTACAACGTCACCGACGAACTTCTGAAGCGTCTCGAGAACAATCCCTACGGCTTCATCGTCGTCAACTACGCCAACTGCGACATGGTCGGGCACACCGGCGACCGGAAGGCGGCGACCAAGGCGGTGGAAGTCACCGACGAATGCATAGGGAAGATTCTGCCCAGGCTCATGGAGCTCGACGCGCACGTTCTCGTTTTCGCCGACCACGGCAACGCCGAACAGATGGTCGACTACAAATCCGGCCTCGCCAAGACCTCGCACACGCTCAATCTCGTGGAGTGCTTCTACGTCGCCAACGATGCGGCCGGCGTGCGCCTGACGCCGCTCGCGAAACTCTCGGTGGTCGCGCCGACGGCGCTGCAGATGCTCGGCCTGCCGGTGCCGCCGGAAATGACAACCCCGTCGCTGCTCGCCGGCAGAGAGCCTTGGTCCAAGACCGCGCTCGGCATCTGACGCGTCCGATGAGGACCGCGCTGGTTTTGGCCCTGTTGCTGGCCGCGTCGGACGCGGCGGCGATCGATGCGTCGAACCGGTACCGGTCCCCGAGAAACCCCGAGCGCGCAATCAGGCGTTCGACCGAACTGATCGTGCTGCATACGACCGAGGCGCCGGCGAAAAGCTCGCTGAACAAGCTTTCCGACCGCGGCGAGGCCCATTTCTGCGTCACCGAGGAGGGCAGCGTCTACCGCATCGTCGACCGCGACCGGGAGGCGTTCCACGCCGGGCGCTCGATGTGGAACGGCAAGGAGGACGTCGACAAATTCTCGATCGGTATCGAATGCGTCGGATACCACGACAAGCCAATGTCTTCCGTGCAGCTGGGCGCGATACGGCAGCTCGTCAAAGAACTTCAGTCGATGTACCGCATCCCCGACGAGCGCGTCGTCTGCCATTCGCACGTCGCATACGGCGCGCCCAACAAGTGGCACAAGCGCGCGCACCGCGGACGAAAACGCTGCGGGATGCTTTTCGCGATGCCGTCGGTAAGGAAGGTTCTCGGACTCTCCGCCAGGCCCAAAACCGACCAGGACGTCAAGGCGCGACGGCTCGTGGTCGGCGATGACTATCTCAACAAAGTCCTCTACGGAAGCGTCGACACCATGGCCGGCAAGGTGGCCGGGCCGAGAAACAGTCCCGGCACGAACACGAAAACGGAAGAGAAGCCCAATCCCATTCTCGAACGGATAAAATCGGCTGTGCAGACGAAACCGGCGCAGGACGGGCAGAGCCCGGCCGCGCAGCCTAAACCGGCGGAACCGGCCGCCCGGCAACAGCCGAAACTCCAGTCGCCCAAGCCGCAGCCTCCGAAGCCCCAGCCCCCAAAACCACAGGCGCCGAAGAGCATCGCAGACTTGAAACGCATGGGGTATGTGGAGCGCGGAAAAATCTCGCGGGAGTCGACCGCTTCGAGAATCGCCGGAAAGCAGTGGAATTCGCCCGACACCTGGTATACGATCCGCGACAAGATATTCCCGGGAGACAAGATCGATCCCAGAAAACTCGAAAACGGAATGTCGGTCTGGACGAAAAAATAGCCGGCCGCCCGCGCCGATATTTGATGCATCTGCGGCATTGACAGCTGGAAACTAAATTTGATACAATACGCCGCGTCATGTCAAACAGGCTTTACTACTTTTGGTACTTCGGCTTCGCGTATCCGACACGCGGGGTTTGATTGTCGTATCTGCAAGGAGGAAAGCAAAAAACGGCAACGACGGCCCCGCTAAAAAAGCGAGGCCGTTTTGATTTAGGAAAAACAGGAGGGAGAAGAAAATGATAATACTGCTGAAGAAAGGCGCCGACGCGCACCAGGTCGAGAACCTAAAGAACCTGCTCCGTTCGCGCGGTGTCGAACCGCACGAGTCGGTAGGCTCGATGCAGACGGTGATCGGGTGCGTCGGCGACGTCGCCCATCTCGACCCCGGGATTCTCGAGGCGCTTGACGTTGTCGAGCAGGTGCAGAGAGTGCAGGAGCCGTACAAGGCGGCGAACCGCAAGTTCCATCCGGCCGATTCGTCGATAGACTGCGGCGGGACGAAGATCGGCGGCGATGGATTCGGCGTCATAGCCGGTCCTTGCAGCGTCGAGTCGGAAGAGCAAATCGTCGCGATCGCGAAGGCGGTCAAGGCCGCCGGCGCGACGCTGCTCAGAGGCGGCGCGTTCAAGCCGAGGACCTCGCCGTACGCCTTCCAGGGGCTGGGCAAGGCCGGGCTGGACATGCTCTCGACGGCCAAGCGCGAGACGGGGCTGCCGATAGTCACCGAGCTCATGGATTTCGCCGATTTCGACCACTTCGGCGACGTCGACGTTATCCAGATCGGCGCGCGCAACATGCAGAACTTCAACCTGCTCAAGGAGGTCGGCGCTCACACGAAAAAGCCGATACTGCTGAAGTGCGGGATGTCCGCCACGCTGCAGGAGCTGCTGATGAGCGCCGAGTACATCATGGCCTCCGGCAACGAGAACGTGATTCTCTGCGAACGCGGGATAAGGACGTTCGAGACGGCGCTGAGGAACACGCTCGATCTCGGCGTGGTCACGGTTCTGAAGCATCTTTCGCACCTGCCGGTGGTCGTCGACCCCTCGCACGCCACGGGACATGCGTACATGGTCGATTCGGTCTCGGTGGCTGCGGCGGCGATAGGGGCGGACGGGCTCATGATCGAAGTGCACGACAACCCGCCGCAGGCGAAGTGCGACGGCGCGCAGAGCCAGACGCCGGAAATGTTCGCGAAGACGATGTCGAAGATCAAAGACGTCCGCGTGCTGGTCGGCAAATGGAAGGAGGGCGGACTGTGAGCGAGCTTGACGATTGCAGGGCGGAGATCGACCGCATCGACGACGGGTTGAGGGATCTTCTCGTGAGGCGATTCGGAGTTTCGGAGAAGGTGGCCGAGCTCAAGCGCAGAGACGGCGCGGCGGTAAGCGACCCGCAGCGCGAACGCGAAATACTCTACAGGATCACCGACGGCGTGGGCGATGAGTACATGACCGGCCTCAGACAGCTGTTCACGTCCATTTTCGGAATCTCGAAGGCGATGCAGCGCTGCCGCATCGGCGCCGGGGGGGCGCTGCTGGACGAGATCGCCGTCGCCACGACGCAGGAGCGTTTTCCGCAGAAGGCGGTGGTGGCCGTGCCCGGGGTCGAGGGTTCGTACGCGCACCAGGCGGCGTCGAAGATGTTTCCGATCGCGTCGATACTGAATTTCAACGGTTTCGAGAAGGTTTTCGAGGCGGTGGAATCTGGACTTTGCCCGTACGGGATACTCCCGCTCGAGAACAGCGCGGCGGGATCGGTGACTGCGGTGTACGATCTGATGCGCAACCACAGCTTCCACATCGTGCGCGCGCTGAGCATAAAGGTCGACCACGTCCTGCTCGCGGCGAAGGGGACGAAACTCGGCGACATCACGACCGTCGCCAGCCATCCGCACGCGCTCGCGCAATGTTCGGCGTTTCTGAAGCGCCACCCGGCGATGCGCGCGGAACCGGGGCCGAACACGGCCGCCGCCGCCAAGGAACTTTCGCTGAGCGGCGAAAAGGGAAGGGCGGTGATCGCCTCCCGTGCCTGCGCGGAGCTTTACGGTCTCGACATAGTCGCCGACGATATCTGCGACGCGCAGTACAACCATACGCGGTTCATCTGCATCGCGAAGGATCTCGACGTGCGCTCCGATGCGAACAAGGTGGCGATCATGCTGGACCTTCCGCACCGTCCGGGCGTGCTGAACGGGATAATCGCCAAGTTCGCCGCCATCGACGTGAATCTGACCAAACTGGAGTCGCGTCCGGTTCCGGGCAAGGATTTCGAGTTCAGCTTCATCTTTGAATTCGAGGCGGAGATTTCCGACCGGCAGGTCCGCGCGCTGCTGGCCGAATTGAGCTCCGACCCCGGAATAGAGCGCTTCACTTTCCTCGGTTCGTTCTGCGAGAAACAGGGATGAAAGTCGCGATAGCCGGGCTGGGGCTGATAGGCGGATCCTTCCAGAAAGCGTCGGTGGCGGCGGGACACGATACCGTCGGCCTGCACCACGGCGACGGCGGCGAAAAGCTCGCCGGAGCCGAGCTGGTGATGGTATGCATGCCGCCGGATGCGGTCGTGCCGTGGATTTCGGCGCATGCGGACGATTTCTCCGCCGGTGCGACCGTGGTCGACATATGCGGGGTCAAGGGTGCGATCATGCGTGAGATGTCGAAAGTTCCGCGCAACGGCTGGCGGTTCGTCGGCGGCCACCCGATGGCCGGACGCGAAGTGTCCGGCTATGCCAATTCGCTCGCCGGACTGTTCCGCGGGGCGTCGATGATACTTACTCCGTTCGAGGGCGAAAGCGACGCGACGCTTGGTCGTCTGAAGGAATATTTCGCGTCGGTCGGCTTCGCGAGGACGATAGTGACGACTCCGGAGCGCCACGACGGGATGATCGGTTTCACCAGCCAGCTCTGCCACATCATCGCGACGGCGTATTCGCGCGACGCAAAGGTGCGCGAATCGGTCGGCTTTTCCGCCGGAAGCTACGCCGACATGACACGGATCGCGACGCAGAACGAAAACGACTGGTGCGCGCTCTACCTCTCTAACCGCGAGGGCCTTCTCGGGGTTCTTGACGGCTTCATTGGCAGGATGCGGGAATTCCGCGACGCGCTCGAGGCCGGCGATGCCGAGGCGATGAAAAGGATGATCGTCGAGGGAACCGAGGCGAAGAGATTCGAGATCGCCGCCGTTCGAGGCGATTCTCCGGCAAAGGGGGAGATGGCATGACCAAAGCATTCGGCGATTTTCTGAAACTCTCGGTCTGCGGCGCGTCGCATGCTCCGTGCATAAGCTTCTCGCTCGGGAATTTTCCGCGCGGCTTCAAGCCCGATTTCGCCGCGCTCAAGGCTTTCATGGAGCGCCGCGCCCCCGGCAGAGACCGGCTTTCGACTTCGCGCAGCGAGAGCGACGAGATTGAGTTTTCGTCCGGCATCGGCCCCGACGGCGTCTGCGACGGCGGGACGATCTCGGGCAGGATACTCAACCGTGACGCGAGACCCAGCGACTACGGGACGGAGCGCACCGTGCCGCGGCCCGGCCACGCCGATTTTCCGCAATGGGTCGAATCAGGCGCGATTCCAACCGGCGGCGGAGCGAATTCGGGAAGGCTCACGGCGGGACTTTGCGCGGCGGGCGGGCTTTGCCTGCAGTTTCTGGAAAGGCGCGGCATCCGCGTAAGCGCGGCGATCGAGAGCGTCCACGGCCGCCGCGATGGTTTCGAAGATGAGATTTCCGCAGCTGCGAAAGATGGCGATTCGGTGGGCGGCGTGATCGTCTGCACGGTCGAGGGCATGCCGGCCGGTCTTGGCGGAGCGCTCTTCGGCGGGGTCGAGACCGGGCTTTCCGGCGCCGTTTTCGCGATACCTGGCGTAAAGGGAATCGAATTCGGGGACGGTTTTGCCAGCGCGTCGCGAAAAGGATCGGAGAACAACGACGAGTTCGTGGTGACGGATGGCGAAGTCAAGACCGCGACCAACAGGCACGGCGGAATCCTCGGCGGGCGCACCAGTTCGATGCCGATAGTCTTTCGCGTGGCGATGAAACCGACGCCGACGATATTCAAGCCGCAGCGCTCGGTCGATCTTTCAGCCATGGCTCCGGCCGAATGCAGTGTGAAGGGGCGGCACGATCCATGCATCGTGCGAAGGGCGGTTCCCGCCGTCGAGGCGATGGCGGCGTTCGCCTGCGCCGATCTGATTCTCGGGACGGAGGCGAGAATACCGAGGATATGCCTTGCGCTTACCGGCGCCACGATCGGCGAAGACATTGCGCAGTACTGTTCGCAGAGGTATTTCGCCGACATGGTCGAACTGAGGGTCGATCTGCTGGCGACCCGCGACACCGCGGAGATCGCGTTGTTCCCGGCGAAGATCGGCGTTCCGGCGATACTGACGATCAGGCGCAAGGCGGACGGCGGAGCGTTCGCCGGAAGCGACGACGAACGCGCGCGGCTTTTCGGCGAAATTCTCGCCAGGACGGAAAAGCCGTTCGCTTACGTTGATTTCGAGGATGACTTCCGGTGCGACGATCTCGTTTCGCTGGCGCGCAAGGCGCGAACGTCGATAATCCGCTCGCTCCATGATTTCACCGGTCCCGTCGAAGATCTGGCCGGACGGATGCGGCAGATGCGCGGCGAAACGGACGAGATACCGAAAATCGCGTTCATGCCGCGGTCGATGGACGACGTCGGCATGGCGTTCAAACAGATGGAGAATTTCGACGGTTTTCCGCACATCGTCTGCGCGATGGGTCCAGCCGGAACGCCTACGCGGATTCTCGCCTCGCGGACGCATTCGCTGCTGACGTACGCATCGACCGGCGGACTCGATGGGCTCGGCCATCTGACGCCGCACGAGCTGGTGAAGATCTACCGGTTCAGGTGTGCAAGCGCGTCGGCCGAACTCACCGGCGTGACCGGCTGGCCGCTCAAGGCGACGCGCAGCCCCGAACTGCACAACCGCGCCCACGCGGCCGCCGAGCGTGACGCGCTGATGATTCCGTTCCCGGCGAAGACCGCCGCCGAAGCGCTGCGGTTCATGCGCACGATGCGGATGCGCGGGCTGGCGGTGACGATGCCCCACAAGTGCGAAATCGCCGGCCTTCTGGACGATCTTTCGCCGGCGGCGCGCAAGCTCGGCGCGGTGAATACTGTGTTGCGCACGGACGACGGCAGGCTGATCGGCTTCAATACCGACGCGGACGGTTTCGCCGAGGCGATCGAAAAATTCGCCGGCGCTCCGCTCGCGGGGACCAGGTGCGCGGTGCTCGGCGCCGGCGGCGCGTCGAAGGCGGTCGTTTTCGCGCTCGAACGGCTCGGCGCCGAGGTGCAGACGTTCCACCGCCGCACGCCGGGACGCGGCTTCGGTCTCATCGTGAACGCGACGCCGGTCGATCCGATTCCCGATTACGAATTCGACGGCGGCGAAATGGTCTACGATCTGGTCTACGTTCCAGCGAAAACGGCTCTGATGGCGCGCGCGGAGAAAGCCGGCTGCAGGACCGAAAACGGTTTTTCGATGCTGGAGGCGCAGGCGCGCAGGCAGCGCGAGATATGGCAGGCATGGGAAGGGGAAGAATGGAAAAAATATTTCTGACCGGCGCTCCGGCGTCTGGAAAATCCACGCTCGGGAGCCGTCTCGCGTCCCGTCTCGGGAGGCGGTTCGTCGATCTTGACGGCGAGATCGTGCGCGAGGCTGGGAAGGCGATACCGGACATATTCGCCGAAGAGGGCGAGTCCGGCTTCAGGCGGCGCGAAAAATCGGCGCTCGCGCGCATTGTCGTGGAATCTCCCGACGGCTGCATCGTCGCGCTCGGCGGGGGTTCTCTGCTCGATGCCGAAAACCGCGCGCTCTGCGAGAAGGTGGGCGCGGTGATCTGTCTCGACACTCCGGGCGACGAGGAGCTAGGGCGCAGACTGGCGGCGGGCGGACGGCCCCTCGGTGACCGCTCGAAGGAACGTGCGGCGCATTATGCGTCGTTCGCGCGCAGGGTGGCCGGTTCGTTCGAGATCGGCGATTCGCTCGTCGTCGTCGGACGCGGCATCGCCCAGGCGCTGGCCTCGGGCGAGAAGGCGTTCGTGGCGGACGAAAACGCGGCGCGGCTGCACGCCGGGAAAATCCCCGCGCCGATCGCGATCGTGCCTTCCGGCGAAGAAAACAAGACTCCGCATACGGTCGGACGGCTCTGGAGCGCGTTCGCGGCCAATTCCATCGGCAGACGCGACAGGATCGCCGCTTTCGGCGGCGGCGTGACCGGCGATCTGGCCGGTTTCGCGGCCGCGACATGGATGCGGGGAATCGACTGGGTTAACTTTCCGACCACGTTGCTGTCGATGGTCGACGCCTCGGTCGGCGGCAAGACCGGATGCGACCTGCCCGAGGGCAAGAACCTCGCCGGCGCGTTCCATCCGCCGCGGCTCGTCACAATCGACACCTGCTTTCTCGAAACCCTCCCGGCCGGCGTTCTCGCTCAGGGAAGGGCGGAGATGATCAAACACGAAATAATCGGCAACCTTCCGCACGACACTCCGGTGCGGGGAATCCCGGAAGCGGCGGAAATCGCCGGGAATCTCCGGGTAAAGGCGGATATAGTGCGGGAAGATCCTTTCGAGCGCACCGGCAGCCGCATTCTTCTCAATTGCGGGCATACGGTCGCGCACGGAATCGAACTTTGCAGCGGATACGGGATTTCGCACGGCGAAGCGGTGGCGATCGGGTGCGTCGAAGAGGCGCGAATGGCCGTCCGCATGGGGCTCGCTCCGGCCGGATGGCCGGAGGAGATAGAAGAACGGTTCCGCGCGGCCGGGCTTGCGACCGCCATGCCGGAAGGGATTTCGCGCGGCCGGCTCGCCGAAGCGATGTGCGCAGACAAAAAACGCGCTGGCGGAACAGTCGTCTTCGCGCTGCCTTGCGGTTGGGGCGACGTAAGGAAAGTGCCGGTCGACCTTTCGAAAGGAACCATGCCGTGATTCTCGCGCCTGGCATGCGTTCGGGAACGACTCCCGCGCCACGTTCGAAATCGCACGAACATCGGCTTCTGATCGCGTCTTTCCTCGCCGGCAGACGCGACGTGCTGGCGGCTTCTCAAGGGGATTCGGCGGATATCCTCGCTACCAAGCGCTGCCTTGCGGCGCTGGCGGCGGACGGCGACTCTCCGCTGCTCGATTGCGGCGAGAGCGGCT
>JAGDAE010000174.1 GCA_017959645.1 Kiritimatiellia bacterium | reverse complement strand
CTCTTCACCAAGTCGTCCGCCGCGACACTGCCCGTCACCGTCGCCACGGCGGAGAAGAACATGAAGGCGAAGCCGTGGGTCGCGCGCTTCGTCTTGCCGCTTTGCTGCACGATCAACATGAACGGATGCGCCGCCTTCATTCTCGTCACGTCGCTCTTCGTGATGCAGAATTCCCCGGAGTGCGGCGTCGCGCTCACGCTGCCGACGATGCTCGCGTGGTGTGTCGTCTCCGTCGTCTGCGCGATCGGAAACGCCGGCGTACCGATGGGGTGCTACTTCCTGACGCTTTCGCTGATGGCCGGCGTGGGCGGCAACCTGATGATTCTCGGCGTGATTCTGCCGATCTACACGATAATCGACATGATCGAGACGGCGGAGAACGTGTGGAGCGACTGCTGCATCTGCGCGATCGTCGACAAATCGGCGGGAGGCGGCAAATGAACTTCGTTCTTACGTTTGCCGAGGGGCTGGCGTCGTTCGTATCCCCGTGCGTGCTGCCGCTCGTGCCGGTCTACGTCATCTACTTCGCCGCCGGGGACGGAGACGGCCGCGGCCGGGTGGCGGTGCGCGCGGCGGCGTTCGTCGCCGGCTTTACGCTCGCGTTCGTCCTGCTCGGCGTTCTGGCAGGTTCGCTCGGTTCGCTTCTCGCCGCCCACCGTTCGCTTGTCACGCGCGTATGCGGGGCGTTCGTGGTGGTTCTCGCGCTCGGTTATCTCGGGCTTTTCAAGCTGCCGTTCGGCGGCGCGAAGGCGATCGGGCGCAAGGTGGACGCGCTGGGCGCGTTTCTGTTCGGAATCGTCTTTTCGGTGTTCATGACTCCGTGCGTCGGGGTTTTTCTCGGCGCGGCTCTGGCGACTGCGGCGGCCGAGGGCGGCGCGGCCAACGGCGCGGCGTTGCTTTTGGCCTATTCGCTCGGGCTGGGCGTTCCGTTTTTCGTCTCGGCGCTCGCCGTCGACCGGCTGAAAGGCCTGTTCGCCGCCGTCAAATCGCGCTACCGCGCGATCAACGCGGTCTGCGGAACGCTGCTGCTCGCGGTGGGGGCGTGGATGCTTCTGCCTTCGTTCGCCGGCTGCGTTTCGTCGCCCGTGCGCGACGGCGCGGCGCTGGAGGAAGCGCGGCCGCAAGTACGGTCCGTCGCCGGAAGCGGTGAAGAGGCGGAGATCGACGTCACCGACGCCACGTTCGACGAAATCGTGCTTCGCAGCGAGCTGCCGGTGCTCTGCGATTTCTGGGCGAGCTGGTGCGGCCCATGCCGCAAACTGGCGCCAATCGTTTCGGGAATCGCAAGCGACTATCGCGGAAAGCTTATCGTCTGCAAGATCGACGTCGACGCCAACCCGGCTCTCAGCCGCAGGTTTCGAATACAGGGCATGCCGACGCTGATCGTCTTCAAAGGCGGCCAGATGATCGAGAAGTCGGTCGGCTATTCCGATCGCGCAGAGATCGATAAGAAACTGCTCGCGAAGGTGCTGGACGGGGAGCGGCATGGGCGCGATCGCTAAAGCGGCGACGGCTCCGCTTCTGCTGCTGGCGGCTCCGGCGTTTGCGGTTTCGCCGGCCGTCGGGGAGAGGGAGTTTCCGACATACGGGTATTTCGACCCGTGTCCGGTTCCGCTTGTGAAGAAGGCGCACTATCCGTACTGCCGGTTCGACGGCACGAGCGCGAAAGCGTCGCCGAAGAAGTGGAAGACGGTTACACTCGAGAACGGGAATATCCGCGTCACGGCCACGCCGGAGATCGGCGGCAAGATCTGGGGCGCGGTCGACAAGGCGAGCGGACACGACTTCATCTATTTCAACGACGTCGTGAAGTTCCGCGACATCGCGATGCGCGGGCCGTGGTGCTCGGGCGGAATCGAGTTCAATTTCGGAGTGATCGGCCATGCGCCTTGGACCGCTTCGCCGGTCGATTGGTTCGTGCGCGAAAACGGCGACGGCTCGGCGAGCTATTTCGCCGCCGGCGACGAATACATAACCCGTGCGAAATGGCAGGTCGAGGTTCGTCTGCAGGAAGGGGCCGACCATTTCGAGACCCGCGTCGACTGGTACAACGCCTCCGGGCTCCCCTCGCCGTACTACCATTGGATGAACGCGGCTTTCCCGATAGGGGAGAATCCGTCCTTCCTGTTCCCCGGCTCGCACTATTCCGGGCATGGCGGCGAGATCGCCGACTGGCCGGTCGACCCCGAGGGACGCCATCTCGACGTCTACCGGGAGAACGCTTTCGGCACGGCGAAAAGCTGCCATGTGCTGCCGGGCGACGCTTCCGTCTACGGAATCTGGTGGCCCGAGCTGGGCATGGGCGCGGTCCACAGATCGGAGGCGTGGGAAAAGTTCGGGCGCAAAATCTTTCTCTGGGCGCTTTCGCGCGAAGGGGGCATCTGGGAAGATCTGCTTACCGATTCGAACGGACAGTACGCCGAGCTCCAGAGCGGCAGGTATTTTCTGCAGCCCGGCTGGGAGGCGCACGCGACGCCGTTCAAGCATCCGGTTCTCGCGCCGGGTTCGTCGGAGCGTTTTGAGGAATCGTGGGGGGTGTTGAGGCGGCGCGAGGATCTGCGCGAAGACGATCCCTCCCCCGTCGGGCGCCCGCTTGCCGCGCCGGAGGGCTTCGATTGGGACGGCGCATACGGGCTCTACGTGCGCGGTTCCCAGCATTTCGCGATGGGAGACGATCTCGCCGAGGTGGAATGGCTACTGAACGCGTCGCTGGCTCTGGCGCCCGATTTCGCGCCGGCCCTCGACGCGCTCGCGGCGATCGAGATGAGGCGCGGCGACTATGCGGCGGTGCACGCACTCTGCCGCCGCGCGCTCGCGGTCTCGACCGTCGACGAAGACGCGAACTATCTCGACGGCTACGCGTATTTCGCGGAGGGCGACG
>JAGDAE010000004.1 GCA_017959645.1 Kiritimatiellia bacterium | reverse complement strand
CAACCACCGCCCTGCGGAGGAGTTGCATGCACTTTGCCTTGTCGCCGGACGCAACGGCGGCGAACTTACCCGCGCCGAAGGAAAATATGATATAATAGTGGCATGAAAACTATTGCAATTGCGGTTTTGGCGGCGTTGGCGCTCGTTTCGCGCGGCGCGGTGTACGATCTCGACGGCGAATGGGACTTCCGCTTCGACGGCGAGGAGAGCTTTCGCGAAGTCACGGTTCCGCACGACTGGGCGATCGGCGGCAATTTCGATTCGGCCTTTCCGGACGGCTCGGGCATGCTCGGATGGCAGCGCAAAGGCGAATACAGAAAGCGGTTCGTCCTTTCCCGGGCCGACGCGGCCACGCTCGCGGACGGCGGCGAGGCGTATCTCGAGTTCGACGGGGTGATGGCGCGTCCGCAGGTGGAGGTCAACGGAACGAAAGCCGGAGGTTCGCTCTACGGATATCTCGGCTTTTCGCTGAAGCTCGCGCGGATATTGCGCGAGGGGGAGAACGAGATTTCGGTGCGGGCCGACACTACGCAGCAGGATTCGCGCTTCTACTGCGGAGGGGGAATCTTCCGCGACGTGCGGCTCAGGATATTGCCGAAAGGACATGTCGTACCCGGCAGCGTGTTCATCCGCGCCGAAGAAGTTTCGCGCGAGAGCGCGAAGATGGCGGTCGACTGGGAGCTGGACGACGGGCGCAGGGGCTGCGACCGGTTCGAGGTCGAGAATCCCCGGCTCTGGGACGTGGACGATCCGTATCTCTACGAGTACGCGCTGGACGGCGAGAAGTACAGGTACGGCATACGCAGCTGTCTGTTCACCGCCGACGACGGCTTCCATCTCAACGGGCGCCGCCTGCAGATAAAGGGCGTATGCCTGCACGCCGATCTCGGTCTCGTCGGCATGGCGTTCTCGAAAGACGTCGCCCGGCGCCAGCTCGCGATCATGCGCGAGATGGGGGTTAACGCGATAAGGACCTCGCACAACTGTCCGGATCCCAAGTTTCTCGACCTCTGCGACGAGATGGGATTCGTCGTATGGGACGAGTGCTTCGACAAGTGGGACTGGTCGGCCGGCTGGATGGGCGAAGGCAACGTCGACCAGTACGTGCGCGACACGCTTTCCGACTTCGTGCGCCGCGACCGCAACCATCCATCGGTCGTCGTATGGTCGATCGGCAACGAGATCGGTCCGAAGTCGGCGGACTACTTTCCCGGGGTCGAGCGCAGCCGCGTAAGGGCGTTCAAGGAGGCGGTCAATGCGGCCGACCCAACCCGCCAGGTCGGCATCGCCGCCTGGCAGAAAGAGACGGTTCCGGATCTGCAGGATCTCGACGTGACCGGCTGGAACTATGCGCGCAGGTACATGCCGATGAAGCTGGCCTATCCCGGAAAGGCGATCGTCTATTCCGAATCGGGCAGCTCGGTAAGCGACTTCGGCTATTACGCAGACGCCCGCCCGGCGGCGGCGCGCACCGCCTACGACCGCGATCTGCACCGCATATGCGGCTACGACTATTGTTCGGCGTGGTACAGCGACATCGCCGACCCCGAATTCTGGCGCATGGAAAAAGACCGTTTCGTCGCCGGCGAGTTCGTGTGGACCGGAATCGACTACATCGGCGAACCCTCGCCGTGGTACCGCGGCGGACCCGATGTCGGGAACGAGGGAGCCATAGCGAGAAGTTCGTCTTTCGGAATCGTCGATCTGACCGGCTTCCCGAAAGACCGCTTCTGGCTCTACCGTTCGCACTGGAACGGCGACGCCGAAACCGTGCACATACTTCCGCACTGGAACTGGGAAGGACGCGCCAGCGAAGTCACGGTGATGGTCTACACATCCGGAGACGAGGCGGAGCTTTTCCTCAACGGCCGCTCGCTCGGCCGGCGCGCGAAAAGCCGGGACACGGACTATCCGCTCGACTGGGACCGGGATCTCGCCGGCGAAGAATACTACCGCATCTGCGACCGCTACCGGCTGAAGTGGGAGGACGTTCCTTTCGAGCCGGGCGAAATCAAGGCGGTCGCCTACCGCGACGGTGTGGCGATCGGCGAAGATTCGAGAACCACGGCCGGTCCGGCCGCCGGGTTCGCGGTCGAGATGGATCCGTTCTCGAGGCCGGGCGACGATATCGTCTTCTATCGCGTCTCTGCGGTCGATTCCGCCGGCGTCGTCGACCCGTGGAACGACACCAAGGTCGAACTGTCGGTGGAAGGTCCCGGCGAGCTCGCCGGCTTCGGCAACGCCGACCCGCACGACCGCACGGGTTTCGCCAGCCCGGTGCAGAAACTGTTCTTCGGGCGGGCGATGGCGGCGGTCCGCAGAACCGGTCCGGGCGAGATCAGGGTTTCGGCGCGCGAGGCCGCCGCTCCGCTCATAGGCGGCTTCAATCCCGACCCTTCCATATGCCGGGCCGGAGATTTCTTCTATATCGTCACGTCGAGCTTCGAGCTTTCGCCGGGCATTCCCGTGTACCGTTCGCGCGATCTGCGCCATTGGGAGCTGATTTCGCACGTCTGGAGCCATCCGGATTTCCAGACCTACGAGGGAACAAACTGCGACAACGGCATCTGGGCGCCGTCGATAAGGTTCGCCGGCGGCAGGTTCTACGTCACCGTCACGTTCACCCACGCCACCAGATGCGAGAATTATCTCGTCTGGGCCGACGATCCCGAAGGCCCGTGGTCGCGTCCGGTCAAACTCGAAGAGAACGATGGCATCGACCCTTCGCTGTTCTTCGACGACGACGGCAAGGTGTACTATACCGCCAACACCTGGTCCAGATTCGGCAAGTCGGGCATAAAGTGCCAGGAAATCGACGTAGAGGCCGGAAAACTCCTGGGCGAGCCGTTCTTTCTTACCGAGGGAGCGGAGAAAAACCGCCTCTACACCGAAGCCCCGCACATCTACAAGAAGGACGGACGGTACTGGCTGCTTGTCGCCCAGGGCGGCACCGAATACACCCACGAAGGCGACATGCTGGTCGCCGACGACATTCACGGCCCATACGTCGAGGTTCCCGGAAATCCGGTCATCACCGCGCTCGACTGGGGACCCGATTCGCCGCTGCAGGCGTTCGGCCACGCCGATCTCGTGGAAACGCCCGACGGCAGATGGTATTCGTGTTTCCTCGGCAAGCGCGCGGTCGAGCCGGAGGGAATCAGCCTTTTCGGGCGCGAGACGTTCATGTGCCCGGTCGAATGGACCGCGCAGGGCGGGCTCGAATACCGCCGCGACGAGCTGATGAACGGCAGCGTCGTCGACAGGACCGATACCAGATACGGTCTCATGACCCATCCGGACTGGAACGCGAAACTGCGGCGCGTCAGCGATTTCAACCAGTGTTTCGAGACCATTCTCGAGCCGGGCGAATCGATTATCGTATACCGTTCCACCAACGGATATTACGCCCGCACGAACGATACGGACTCTCCGGCGCCGGCCGCGGTTCTGGTCGACCGCAAGGGCGTGAGGTTCACTCTCGGCGGGAAAACCGGCGAATGGTTGCCGATCAAGCCGCTGTGCGACAGCGACAGCCAGAAATTCAACGGCCTGATGGCCGGAACCTGCCGCTTCCCGTCCGCAGAATGAAAGCGAACCTTGCGGCGATCGTATTCGCGGCGGCGCTGGCGCTTCAGGCGCGCGGCGCCGAAACCAGGTATTTTTCGGCCGACGGCGACGACGCGGCCGACGGCCGCACTCCGCAGACGGCGTGGGCGAGTCTTGGAAAACTTTCCGCTCTGCCGTCTGGCGGAACCGCGCTCTTCAGGCGCGGAGACGTTTTTTACGGAATGCTGCACATCCCCGCCGGAACCGGCGATGGCGCTCCGACGACCGTCGGCGCGTACGGCGAAGGGGCGAGGCCGGTCGTGACTGCGATGAAGACGGTGCGGCCAGAGGCGTGGCGCGAATCGTCCGTGCCCGGCGTCTGGCAGGTCGATCTCGGCGACCCCGCGAATTTCACCGGCAACATGATGTCGCTCGACGGCAACGTCGGCTATCTCAAGACGGACGGAACGATACGCTACTCGAAAAAATTCGAGCCGTCCGGACTCGCCGGGGAGTGGGACTTTTGCGACGACCGCCGCGTCTTGAGCGTAAAGGCGTCCGCGCCGCCATGGGAGCTCGCCGGGCGTATCGAGGTCGCGACCGACGACCATCTGCTGCCGCTCAAAGACCACATCGCCGTACGCGACATCGAATTTCGCGGCACCGGTTCGCACGGCGCGAACGGCTCCGCCCGCGATGTCGTAATCGACAATTGCGTTTTCCGGGAAATAGGCGGTTCGCGGCTCTACGGCTTCATGGACGACGCATTCCGCTACGGCAACGGCATCGAGTTCTGGACCGATTCGCGAGACGCGCTGGTTTCGCGCTGCCGGTTTTTCGACATATACGATACCGCCTTCACCATGCAGGGGACGTCGCCGTCGGCGAGCTGGGCGAACATACATGTCGTGGACTGTACGTTCGAAAGAACGACCCAGGCTTTCGAAATCTGGACAACCGGCTGTCCCGAAGGGGTCGGCTTCGAAAACTGCTCGTTCGAGCGCAATCTCTGTCTCGATATCGGGCGCGGCTGGGGATATGACGCGCGGCCGAACAAGGAGGTTGCGACGCCGCTTCTCGCGTATATGCTCGAAACGGACGTCTGCGACATACTGATCGCGTCCAACCGTTTTGTCAATTCGCGCGGGGAGCTTCTGTACAAGCTCGGCGGAATCGAGACTCTGCCGCCTGGATATCGCCTGGACGGCAACACGACCGGCGGCGGAATCGTCCTTGAATCGAAGTCGCTGTCGGCGACATTCGACGAAAACAGCGGCTCGCTCGTCGCTCTGCGCTCGCGCGTCACCGGCTGGGAGATAAGCCGCCGCGAGGAACTCGGCAGATCGTGGAAGCTTCTAATACCGCTCGGCGAAGATCTGCGCGACAATCTCGCGTGGGGCGACAGGCAGGCGAAGCCGGCGTGCGAAAAGGGCGACGGCTTCGTCCGTTTCGTCTGGAACGGCGTCGTGTCCGAGCGCGGCGGGGCGCACGACATACGCGTCGTGCAGGAAATACGCCTCGAAGACGGCGAACTGGTCTGGCATACGCGAATCGACAACAATTCGCCGTATGTCGTCGAAAGCGTGTTTTCGCCGGAGATCGGCGATCTTTCGCGTCCGTCCGATGCCGACAGCCTGAAAGTCATGGCGCCGAGCTATTGTCAGGCGTACGTATTCGATTTATGGCCGAATTTCACCCCCTCGCAGGGCGACTACGGGTCCGACAGTCCGATAAACACCAGATGGGGTCCGACCGCCGCGGAACCGTTCGATCTCGTTTTCGCCCGCAACGAGGGACTCTACATCGGCGTGCGCGAGCGTTCGGACGAGCTGGTGACGTGGTTCTACGAGCTTCTGCCGGGATTCAGCGAGGCGATGTCGGGCAAAGTCCCCGACGGCGACGAGATCGGCGGCAAGAAAGTCCATACGGTTCTTTCGGCGGTGCATCAGCCGTACATACAGGGCGGGGAAAGCCGCGAACTCACCCCGATCGTCCTCGACGCATACGCCGGCGGCTGGGAGGAAGGCTGCGACATCTACAAGCGGTGGGTGCGCCAAAGGTCGAAATCCGCCATCGCGCCAGACTGGGCGCGCGAGCCGCACTCGTGGCTGCAGGTCCACATAAATTCGCCCGAAGACGAGCTCAGGACCCGTTTTTCCGAAATTCCAGCAATCGCCGAAGAGTGCGCCGCGAACGGCGTAAAGGCGATACAGCTCGTCGGCTGGAACGACGGCGGACAAGACCAGGGCAACCCGTCGCACGACCACGACCCCAGGCTCGGCACGCGCGACGAGCTGAAGGCCGCCGTCGAAGAGTGCGAGAAACTCGGGGTGAAGTTGATAATCTTCTCGAAATTCACCTGGGCCGACCGGGCGACAGACTGGTACAGAAACGAGCTTGAAGCATACGCTGTGACCGATCCGTACGGGGACGCGAGATGGTGCGGCGGGTACGCCTATTTCACGCCGGCGCAATATCTCGGGCTGAACGTGAAACGCTTCGCCCCGATGTGTTTCGCGAGCGACAGGTACCTCGAAATCTGCCAAAGGGAATTCGAAAAAGTCGCCGGACTCGGCGCGCGCGGTTTTCTCTACGACGAATGCCAGCACCACGGCGGGGCCTTGCTCTGCTTCAACACCGCCCACGGCCACCGCTACGGCTGGCCGACATCGGCCAAAGACAATGCGCTCGTCGAGATGTTTCGCGAAACCCCGGGCCTAGGAGACGATTTTCTTTTCGCCGGCGAGGCCTGCAACGATTGGGAGTACGAAGTCTACCATCTGGCGTACTTCCGCTCACGAAACCGCGATCACGTGCCCATGCAGCGCTATATCCGCCCCGAAGTCGAATTGATGACCGCGGTCTCGGGCTTCGACGACCGGGACATGATCGACCAATGCCTGCTTTGCCGCTACATAATAAGCTACGAGCCGTACAACTTCCACGGGAGGTTGCGCGATTTCCCGCTTACGCTCGAATACGGCAAGAAGATGGACGCATTGAGGACGGAACTTCGTAAGTGGCTCTGGGACGGCGAATTTCGCGGACGGCAGGGCGCGTCGGTAACGAGAACAGACGGCACGCCGCATGCGCATTTCTCCCGTTTCGAGGCGGCGGACGGAACCTCGATGCTCGCCGTCGCCAACTATTCGGACGAGCCGGTCGAGGTGTCGGCCAAGATCGGCGGCGCGGCGGTCGCGGAATTCCGCGCCGTCGAAGACGCCGGGTTCTCCGCCGCCGGCAGGACGATCGCCATCGCCCCCCATTCCGCCGTTGTCGCGAGGTAGCCAGGTGCGCGACGGACGGAAAATATGATATAATGTCCGGCAGATGGCAGAATCCGCCAGCGAGAAAACCGAGTTGCCTACGCCGAAGAAGCTGCGCGACGCGCGGCAGAAAGGCCAGGTGTGCACGTCGAAGGACATCGTTTCGACGGCGATATTGGTTGTGCTTTTCGCGCTGCTTGCGTGGACCGGCGTCGCGCTCACCGAGGACGTGGAGGAGCTTTTGCGTTTCCTGTCGGTACGCATCGACGGCGATCCGGTCGCGACGTCTCGCGACGCCTCGGCGCTGACGGCGCTGATCATCTGCAAGCACTCGTTCATATTCGTGCTCGTGGCCGCCGTCATCGGCATCGCCGGCAATGTGGCGCAGATCGGCTTTCTCTTCACGTTCGAGCCGATCGTCCCGAAGATGGAGAAGTTGAACCCGGTCGAGGGCGCGAAGAAGATATTTTCGCGGAAGAACCTCTTCGAATTCCTCAAGAACGTGGTCAAGGTGTGTTTTCTCGGGT
>JAGDAE010000173.1 GCA_017959645.1 Kiritimatiellia bacterium | reverse complement strand
GTGCCCGACATTGCGCCTTACGCGAAAGCGTGCGAAGACAACGGAGCGGACGCGTTGTCGCTGACGAACACGTTTCCGGCGATGGTGATCGACATCGAAAACCGGCGTCCGGTTCTGGCGAACGCGACCGGCGGGCTTTCGGGGCGGGGAATTCATCCTGCCGCGGTCAAGCTGGTGTACGATGCGCATCGCGCCTCGAAACTTCCGATTCTCGCGATGGGAGGCGTCTGCGGGGCCGGCGACGCGATCGAGTTCATGCTCGCCGGCGCGACTGCGGTCGCGGTGGGAACTGCGATATTCACCGATCCAGGCGTCGTCGCCGGGGTTTGCGACGGAATCGCCGCCTACTGCGAAAAGCACGGTTTCGCAGCGGCGCGGGATCTGACGGGGGCGCTTGCGACATGAGGATACTTGCCAGATACGTGCTGAAAGAGTTCCTCGTTCCGCTCGCGTACTGCCTGACCGGCTTTCTTTCGATATACGTGCTCTTCGAACTGTCCGGTTCGTTCTCGCGCCTGGCCGAATCGAAACTTCCGTTCGCGACGGTAGTCGGGTATTTTTTCGCGTATCTGTCGCCTTTTTTCAAGTGGCTGGCGCCGGCTGCGCTCATGTTGGCGACGCTATACACGATGTGGAATTTCTGCCGCCATTCCGAAATCGTCGCGATGCGCGCCAGCGGAATCGGTTTTTTTGCGATCGTGCGTCCGCTTCTGGCGGTCGCGCTGGCGGTCGCCGCCGCCGTCGCGTGGGTGAACGAATGTGTCGTTCCGTCGTGTGCGCAATGGGCCAAACGCCTGCGCAACGAAAAGTTCGACGAAGAGAAGACGGCGAAGGCCGGCAATCTCGTATACAGAAATCCCGCCGCCGGCCGCACATGGACGGTCGACGAGGTCTTCGACCGCGATGGATGCCGACTTGGATCGGTCCGTGTCGCGGTCGACCGCGAGGGCGGGGCGCGGTTGCTGAACATAATCGCGAAAAGGGCGGACTATCTCGACGGCGAGTGGTGGTTCACCGATCCGTCCGTCCAGCACTACAATTCCAACGGCGAAGAGGTGGCGACGCCGACGCCGGCGCTCGATTCGCTGCCGTTCAGGGTTTTTCCGCAGTTCGACGAGCGCCCGGAAGATCTCATGGCGCAGAATCGCGACTGGAATTTCAATTCGACGCGCGACCGTCTGCGCTATCTGGAGCAGCATCCCGATCTTTCCGGACAGTTGCGCCGGAGGTATCTCTACGACACGTGGGCGCAGATAGTCTCGCCGTTCGCGTGCCTCATAATCACGCTGTTTGCCGTCCCGGCGGGGATCTCGTCCGGCCGGCAGTCGGTGTTCAAGGGTATTCTCGGCGCGCTCGGCATGTTCTTCGCCTTCTACGCGCTGACATTCGGATGCATGGCGTTCGCCGACCGCGAACTTCTGCCGCCGGTCGTCGCCGCCATTTTGCCGGACGTGCTGTTTCTTGGAATAGGAGTGGCCATGTTCCGCAAATGCCGCTGAGCCGTGCCGGAAAAACATCACAGGGGTTTCGGGAAAACATATGGGGGTAAGGTCGATTTTATACAAGGGCTTTTCCGATTTTATACAAGGGCTATCCCGCTTTTCCCCAAGGGGTATTCCGCGAATACCATAATTAGGTCTGCCCTAAATATGGTATTCGTTATATCAAAATCGCCAAAAATCGGCCAATCGGCGGTAAAATAGCAAGTTCTGTTTTGCGAATATTATAATTAGGTCTGCCCTAAATATAATATTCGCGCTTTTGTCATGTCCCCGTCAAATCCTCTGCATGATGGATGGAATGAACATCGCATCCATCTTCGTGACGGCGCAGTATTTGCGGCTAAGGTCTTTGAGCGATGCGCCGAAGTGGTAGAGTTCCTTGCCGTCGAGAATCAGGAAGCGGTCGTGGAATACGCCGGTCGCCACCAGCGCATCTACGCCGCCACGCTTCTGCGCGAGAATGTCGAGTGTCACCTCGTCGCAATAGCCATCGACAAGCACGGATTCTCTTCGCCGCCTTGCGCACCAGCTTCTTCGCGAACGAATAAGCGTCGTAGGTCGAACCGCTCCTCGGTGCGCGACTGGTCGGCGATTTGACGCCGCTCGATAGTATCCATGCGCGTCAGAAGCGGTGCAACGGACGCAAGTGCCCCGCGCATGGCGACGAAAACTCGCATTATAGACACATTGACATTTGCTGCATGATAACTCTTGAGAATGCTGGATAGCATGGCCACGCCCTGTTCCGTGAAAGCGAGTAGGTCATATCTGTAGACACCTCGCTTTGAGGTGACATTTTTGCACCTCAAAGCATTGACCTCGTCCGGTGAAAGGTGGATGACAAAATTTGCCGGGAATCGATTCTCGTTACGTTTGACCTGCCTATGCCTTTATGAAGTCGTCTGCTGCGCCGTTTGCGGCAATCGATTCATCTTCGGCGGATATTGGCAACACTTCGTCTTTGTTCATACCGCGTGTTATACCAAATTTTGCGTCTGCGCGGGGGATGTTCCAGAGCCAGGTTTTTCGACGGAACAGAAACTGTTGGTCAAGCCGGTATCGCGCTGGATCCGTGCCTATTCGATTGGCGATTTGTTTGCCGAAAAGGTCCGCGCCGCCCTTTCCCGTGCCTGGCGCACGCGAACCAAGGGTCGCGACTGGTACGATCTCGAGTGGTATGTGAGGAATGGCTTTGCGTGCCATCTGGGGCATTTAGCGGAACGTTGCCGAGAAGTGGCGCCAGAAATCGATCTGTCTTCCCGAGCCGCTCTTGTCGCCGCTTTCAGGAAGCGCATTGCGACAATCGATTTCAAGTCGGCGCGCGAAGATGTGCGGCCGTTTTTGAAGGACGCCTCCTGTCTTGACATCTGGAGTCAAGAATATTTCAACTCGTTGGTCGATATGATCAAGGTCGAATAGTCAATGCAAAGGCGATTGACGATGAAAACCAGAAACATTGCGGTCGGGACGCAGAAGGCAAGGGCCTTGTAAAAGTTTCGGATGTTGGCCGGTGTTCCATGCAGGATGAAATTGTTGCTGGTGAATAGCAATGCGGACAAATCCAGAAAGAAACGAACTCATGAACACGCGGATGGTGTTTGCGCTTTCCCACCGCATTCGCTCATCTTTTTGGTGTTTGACGTTCTGGATTCGCTCATTTTTTCGGGATGGTGCGGAAATATGATATGGTGCAAGAAAAATGTCGGGTTCAGCACCCGTTTCGAGGCGAAATATGATATAATATACGGAAAAGGAGTGCAGGAAACTCGGAGTGGTGCGATGCAAAAAGCCAAAATTCTGGTATTGGACGACGAAAAGCTCATTCGGCTTACGATTTGCGCGAAGCTGAAGAAAGTGGGCTACGACACCGTCGACACCGGTTCGGTGGAGGAGGCGGTGAACGCCATCAAACACAACCCGCAGTCGTTCAGCGCGGTAATAACCGACATCATGATGGGCGACATGGACGGGTTCATGTTCCGCGACATCGTGCGCGGATTTTCGCCGATGCTTCCGATATTCTTCCTGACGGCGCTCGATCCGGAGGAGGGCGGCGGATTCCTCAAGCGTATTCTCGCCGATGCGATAAGCTACT
The DNA here is from genome assembly GCA_017959645.1 of Kiritimatiellia bacterium. GTDB lineage: Bacteria > Verrucomicrobiota > Kiritimatiellia > RFP12 > UBA1067 > UBA1067. The sequence continues at coordinate 2,187 of JAGDAE010000173.1, read as the reverse complement.
ACCTGCCGAAGGCGGTCAAAACCGAAACGTTGCTGAAACGCATCCGCCAGGTGGTGGCGTCGCACCGGGTCGAGCAGTTCATTCAGGACAAGATGGACGACGACCGCAAGTCGCTGGAGCTGGCGGCGCACATCCAGCGCAGTCTTCTGCCGGTGCGCGCGATACAGACCCCGCGAGGATTCTACACGACGTATTGGCGTCCGTCCGCGGTTGTGAGCGGCGATCTTTTCGAGGCGATACCTTTCGGAAGCGGCAGCTATCTTTACGTTCTCGGCGACATCCAGGGGCACGGCACGAGCGCGGCGCTGGCGATGACGGCGGTGCAGTCGTTCCTGAAGAACATGGTGCGGCGCGAGGGCGCGCCAAGCATGGCGCCGGATACGATCGCGAACATGATACAGTCGTTTTTCCGCATGAATCTCGCGGACATAACGTACATGACGGCACTGATCTGCATCCACCGTCCGCTGCTCGGGATCGTCCAGTGGATAGCGTGCGGCGCACCCGATCTAATCGTGGTCGACAACGGCGCCGACCTGCCGGTGAACCCGGAAAATCGCGGCGGGTTGCCGATCGGGCTCATGCCCGACACGGTCTACGGGCCCGCCGACGTGGTGACGACGAAACTTTCTCGCAAGGCGGTCTGCGTCGCCAGCACCGACGGGATCTACGATCTTTCGCGCGACACCGGCGGCGAGGAGCGGCTGCCGGTGCAACTGGCGCAGAAACTGCGCCGCGAGATACTGGCCTCGGCGCGCGCCGATGGAACGCTGATGCCTTCGATCGCCAAATTCGTGGCGGCGCTTTACGAGTTCGGCTACGACAAGTGCGTCGACGACGTGACGATGATCGCGTTCGGCGCGCGCACGTTCGTCGACGGGATTTTCGAGAGCACGTTCAAGGTCAACCCCGAGGATATCGACGGGGAGTCGCAGAACATCGCGTCCTGGTGCCGCCACGAGGGCTGGCCGGACGAGGCGGTGACGCGCGTCCAGCTCGTGTTCGAGGAGAAACTGATGAACATCCACGATCATGGCTTTGACGACCGCGACCGTCTGCGCGAGGTGGTTTCGGTGAGGTTGAAGCGCGTGCGCGACAGCGCGATGCTCACGGTTTGGGACTCCGGCCGCGAAGAACCCGGAATCAGGGTCGCCGCCGGAGACACCGGCGTAGCGTTCGAAAAGGCCAACATGAAGATGAGCGGGCGCGGGCGCGGGCGGCTCATGCTGCGCGAACTATGCGACGGCGTAGAGCGCAACCGCTACATGAACATGAACGAAACCACCTACCACATCCCGTTCGCGGGCAAGGCACAGCCGGAGGAGGGCGAGAAATGAAAGAATGCTGCAAGGCATACATGGACGAGCAGTTCGGCGGCGACGAAGAGACGATCGGCGAGCTCTACGCCGAGTACATCGCGTCGGTGCGCGAGAAGATCGGCGAAACCGAGGCCGCGCTGGCGGCCGGCGACTGGGAGAAGCTCGACCGTGTCGCGCACACAATCAAGGGCAACGCGCTCGCCGCCGGAGACAACCCCATGGCCGACACCGCGATCGCGCTCAGGAAGGCGGCCGTGCTCAAGGACGCCGGGGAATCCGCCGCGCTGGTGGCGAAGCTGGCGGAGCTGGAAAAGGAGCTCTGAGGCCGGGGATGGCGAGCTTTCTCGACAGCAGCAAAGACGCCGATCTCGACCAGCTCGTGCGCGAGCTGGCCTCGCGGGTGCACGCGAACCGCCGCAAGAGCCTGCGGCTGCAGGCGTGGCGGTTCACGGTGCGCTTCTCGTATGCGGTCAAGCGCGCGATCGACATCGCCGGCAGCGGGCTCGGGCTCGTGCTGCTCTCGCCGGTCTTCCTCGCCATCGCGCTGGCGGTGAAGGCGACGAGCAAGGGGCCGGTGTTCTTCAGCCAGACCCGCGTCGGACGCTACGGCAGGCACTTCAAGTTCTGGAAGTTCCGCAGCATGAGAACCGACGCCGAGGCGCTGAAGCAGTCCCTCGAAGAGCGCAACGAATCCAAGGACGGGGTAATCTTCAAGATGAAGGACGACCCGCGCATCACGAAGGTAGGACGGTTTCTGCGCCGCACCTCGCTCGACGAGCTGCCGCAGCTGTGGAACGTCTTCGTTGGCGACATGAGCCTGGTAGGTCCCCGTCCGCCCGTGCCGAAGGAGGTCGAGCAGTACACGCAG